>MVZL01000041.1 GCA_002068375.1 Tenericutes bacterium ADurb.BinA155 | reverse complement strand
GGCGAGGGTCATCACCGAATCGTCGGTGAAGGCTAAGTCCTTTGCGAAAAGGTCAAAATTGAGGTCGTGGGTATTATGGAACTCGAAGACCGAGCCTTCGATATCGCCGATAAAAGCACCGTCCATAAGGATCCCCCTTTCCTTTGCTAAGTCCATTATAAGAACCAAACCACGAAGGAAGCGCTAAATCCATCAAGAAAGCGCTAAAACGGAAAGTCGTAAAAGATTTTTGGCCCTTTTCCTTAAATCCAAGGCTATTAAAAGGTGAGGAGGCTTTTTGATGATCAATCCCTTGACGGAGCCCTCGCCTTGTCCTACATTTGTATTACGAGGTGACTCTATGGCCATTTATTCCATCCGTTTATCCCCCGAAGAGAAGCAAGCGCTTGAAGCCTATGCTAAGCTCCACCACATTTCGATGGCCGCAGCTTTAAAGAAAGGCTTTTTCACCCTGCTCGAAGATGAGCTCGACCTTCAAGACGCCGAAGCCGCGTATGCCTTATTTAAAGAAGACCCGAAATCCGTGAGCTACGAAGAACTCGCGAAACGTTATGGCTTATAAGCTCCGTTTCGCTAAAAGCGCGATCAAAGATCTAACGGAACTTGATCCTCCGCTCGTTCGGGCGATTCTCCGTTATCTCCATCAGCATGTCGAAATGTCGGATAACCCCCGAGTCGAAGGCAAAGCTTTAAAAGGAAAGCTCGCGGAGTACTGGCGTTACCGGATCGGGGACTATCGCGTTCTCTGCGTGATTCAAGATAACATTTTGACGGTTCTGGTCATTAAGGCCGGCCACCGCAAAGACATCTACCGCTAGGCTCGTTATTTGTTGAGAAGAAGAACAGCAAAAAAGCACCCGAGCCCTTTTACGGGGACCCGTGGTGCTATTTATTTCACCAAAGAGCCTTATTGGCCGTCTTGGAGATTGCCAGAGAAGCTCGTATAGACGACATTGCTCACGTTAAGGGAGCCAATCGAGTTATCGCTCGGGACGGTGATGCTGACGCCGGAGAAAACGCCTTTCATATAACTGGCCTGATCGCCAACTTGGGCGACGAAGGTGATGACGATTTTGACGCCGCTAATCGGATCACCGGTCGGCGGATAGGAATAAGAGGTTCCACTCCGCGCCCAAACCGGAGTAAGGGTGCAAGTGCCTTCGCCTTTCGTTTCGGCGGTCGGCTCAAATTTGGTCCAGTTGATTCTGACATAGCCCGAGTAGGTCTTATCGGCGGCTTCGGTCACGCCATAGGCCGGAGAGATCGGACTGAAGTAGTCCGGGGCATTCGAAGCATTGAGGGCGGATCCGCTCGATCCACACGATCCGAGCAAAAGCATAGCGGCGAGTAACGGCAGGATTCTTGTCTTCATTGAGGATATTTCCTCCCTTATAGCTTTTTATTGTAAAACGAGCGAAAAACCGAGGCAAGAGAGGTGAAGACATGGAGGAATCGATAAAGAGGGCGGCGCCGAAAGAAAAAGAAAAAGTAAATTTTCGGTCCCAAAAGGCTTCTCGACCCCTATAGAAAAGGTGGAGGGGTAGTTTATGCCAAAGAAAAAACGAAAAGACAAGGGCCGGTTGGCCATGGAAATTCGGCGTCAAGAAAGGAGAAATAATGTCACCAGAAATTGTGGTCTTGAATAAGAGCATCGCCATCACGGGAATTACGGACAACGACTTTCTTTCATTGACGGATCTGGCGAAGGCCGTTTTTCCCGAAAAAGAGGCTTCCGACATGATTGGAAACTGGTTATCAAGTTCAAAGACAATTGATTTTATAGGGCTTTTTGAAGAACTTCATAACCCAAATTTTAAACTGGTGGAATTCCACCACTTTAAAAATAGAATGACGAATAGCAGGGTTAAATATCGACCCCAAAATTGGATTAAATCCGTCCATGCGATTGGCATTCGAGTTAAGTCGGGCCGTTATGGCGGCGGAACCTGGGCTCATCGTGACATCGCTTTTGAATTCGCAAGTTGGCTTTCACCCACCTTTAAGCTTTACCTCATCACCGAGTTTCAGCGCCTAAAGGCAATCAGCGAATCCGCGTCCGAGCAAGCGGGCCTCTGGTTAATGAGCAAGCTTAATTATCTCCTCCAAACCGAGGCGATAAAGAAAAAGATCGCTCCGATTTCCCTATCAGAAGCAGACCGAAGACGGGTCTATGCCAATGAAGCTGATGTCCTCAACCTCGCTTTGTTTGGGATTACCGCCTCCCAATATCAGCTCTCCCACGATGGAAAATCTCCCCGCGAAAGCGCGACGCTTATCGAACTCGTGATTCTTTCGAATTTAGAATTAGCAAATTCGTATTTCATTTCGCTCAGTCTCGCACAAAGCGATCGGCTTTTAATTCTCAATCAAATGGCAAACGAAGAAAAAGCAACATGGAACGAGAACAACCGTTTGGCTTTAGGAAAAAAGTCTTGATGAAGCACGATGCCTTTCGGTGGATCCGTTGGGTCTTCTTTTGCCTAAAGCAAGGGTTCTTACTTCTCCTTTTTTGGCCGAGGATTTGGAGGCGGCGTTAAGCTCGCTTCAGTCTTTCGCGAGCAAGGATAAGAAAAGAGCAAGGGGACGCCTTGCTCTTCCTCTTATTTTATTAGATCGCCATTGCGACGTCGTAAGCCCGCCAGATCACCGTCCGGAGGTTCCCGATGCCGTTGCAGTCACCGACGAGATGGATGTGCTTACTTTCTTCCGCGAGCGGAGTCGGGATATAGCCGACCGACATGATCACGGAATCGCAAGCAACGTCGAACTCCTTACCATCTTTGCCCTTGAGGGTCACATTACTGGCCCCGACGGCTTGGAGGCTGGTCTCGAGATAGACCGGGACCTGATGGAGCGCGAAGAAGTTACGGAGATAGGTGCTATTGGCCATGCAAACGCCTTTTTGAGCGATGAGGTCATCCTTCATCTCGACGATGATCGGATGCTTGCCCTTTAAGTAGAGCTCATAGGCGATTTCGCAACCGGTGAGGCCGCCGCCGCAGATGAGGACGGTGTCGCCAACCGGTTTGCCTTCGAGGTATTCGACCGCTTCGACGGTCCGTTCAATCCCCGGGAGCTTCGAGAAGCGGCGGGCTTTAGAGCCAGTCGCCACCACGACTTCATCGGCCTTCAGATCTTTCACGTCTTTGATTTCGGTATTGAGGTGAATCTCGATCCCTAAATCCTTCATTTGTAAAGCGTACCACTTGAGGAGCTCCTGATCCTTCTCCTTGAAGTCGGGGGTGCTCGCGGCATTAAAGACCCCGCCGAGCGTCCCGCTCTTCTCGTAGATGATCGGAGTATGGCCACGGAGCTTCAATACCCGGGCCGTCTCCATCCCGCCGATCCCACCACCGATGATGGCGACGGTCTTCGGATGTTTGGTCTTCTCGATATAGTGGACGTTGGTCTGCATGGTCTCGGCGTTGATCGCGCAGCGGGCCATATGGATCGCATCCTTCAGATCTTGGTCATTCCCCACGCCTTTATAGTGGGCCATGTTGAAGCAGCCATTGTGGCAGCAGATGCACGGACGGATCTCGTCTTCGCGAGAGGCCATCATCTTGGTGACCCAAGCCGGATCAGCCAAGAACTGACGGGCGACGCCCATCGCGTCGAGCTTGCCTTCTTTAATCGCATTAGCGGCGACTTCGGGGGTCATTCTCCCGGCGGCGACGACCGGAATGCTCACGAAGTTCTTGATGTGCTCGACATCGGCGAGGTTGCAGTTCTGCGGCATATAAAGAGGCGGATGGCTCCAATACCAGGCATCGTAGGTGCCATTATCGCAGTTCAGCATGTCGTAGCCGGCATCCTGGAGATATTTCGCCGCCTGCTCCGACTCCTTCATATCGCGGCCGACTTCGACATAGTCTTCGCCGGGTAGCGCCCCTTCTCTCATCCCTTTGGTCTTGGAGACCACCGAATAACGAAGGCTCACCGGGAAATCGCTTTCACGATCTCGACGGGGAAACGGTAACGGTTCTCAAAGGAGCCGCCGTATTCATCGGTGCGCTGGTTGCAATATTTGAGGGTGAATTGATCGAGGAGATAGCCTTCGTGGACCGCGTGGATCTCGACGCCATCGACCCCGGCTTCTTGGCAGAGTTTCGCGGTTTTCGCGAACGCTTCGATCATCTTTTGAATCTCTTTCACCGTGAGAGCTCTTGACGGGGCCTTATCGCTCCAACGGTTCGGATTGGGCGAGGCCGAAGCGCAGATCCGATCGACATTAAGGATCGGCTTGGCTAAGAAACCCAAGAACTTATTCTGCATCATCTTCTCCATCGGGGCGGAGATGGCGAAGGCCCGGCCGAAGCCAGCGGTGAGCTGAACGAACATCTTGGCGCCGGTCTTATGGAATTCCACCATGTACTCTTTGAGCTGCTTGTACATGTGCTTATTGCTATAGAGCCATTCTCCGAACATCGGGTTCAGGATCGGGGCGATCCCCGGGAGGATTAAGCCGGCATTGTTCTTCGCGCGTTCGAGCAAGAAATTGGCCGCTTCCTTATCGAAGTGGTTATGCTCCATCCAGCCAAAGATCGAAGTCCCGCCCATGCTGGTCATCACGATCCGGTTCTTGATCTCGCAATTCCCAATTTTCCAAGGCGTAAAAAGCGGTTCGTATTTTGATTCCATGACGTTTTGGTCCTTTATGTGATTTTAGTTTAACACGGAGTGAGGACCCCGCGTATGGGAATCGGTTATCTTTTACCGATATAGCGATAAAGGGAGGCCAAAAGGGGCTTTTGGCGACTTTGAGGCGGCAGAAAAAGGAAAAAGCCAAAGTGAAAAAGCAGGTTGGTAACGAGGGATTAAAAAGTGCGGTTCCGAATAGGGCTGAACCAAACAACACTTTTAAGGGTTTGTAAATTCGTATTTTCCAAAGCCCCGTTTGGAACACGGCTTTGCAATCCCCCGAAAAATGAGGGCGAAAAAACGAACGTTCTTAACCCTGCTTTTCGGGGTTTGTAAAAGATCATTTCCAAAAGTTCCGTTTGGAACAAAGAAAAGGCCCCATCGAAGGATTTCATGGGGTTGACGGAAGGAAATAACCCGCTACGATGAGGGCATGGAGATGAAAGAATATGCTGAAGAAAAAAACTTGGATGTTCCGCCAGGGGCTCGGGTGGCTGCGCCCGCCGATAAAAAAACAGGAAACAGTCCCTATGCTGCTTCCTGCGACTCCTATCCTAGCCACCGCTTAATGAAAATGGAAATCATCGTTAGCGGTTCGTTAATGGAATGAAAAAGGCAGGGTCGCCCCTGCCTTCAACTAACGTATCGTTATTCGACCTTCACCCGTTTCAGGGTCGCGATCTCAAAAGTGCCATCCTTGAACTTCGGATAAACTTCCCCTTGGATCAAGGGACGGAGATATTCGCGGAACGAATCATCGAGGCGAGTGATCCCGCGCATCATGCTCGAGGGCACGCTCTTCTCTGCGTTAGCGATCTCGCTGACCGGAGCGAGCTGATAGGCGACTTTATAGGGGCTATTGGAGAGGCGCTTAATCACGACCATCTTCGCCGTTTCGCCAGCTAAAGCCGCTTCCACCGCTTTCTTCGAGCAAGCGAAGGCTTCTTCCTGATCGACTTTGCTCACGAGGATCGGATCGGCCCGTTGCGGGAGCGAGAGCTCGACGCTGCGGGTGGGTAAGCCCAACTTCCGTTCCACCACCGTCGATAGCGCATCGGCGGCACCACCGAGCTGAATATGGCCGAAGGCATCGACCCGGGCGGTCGAAGTATCACGATCGAAGACGATTCCTTCCGAAATCGCGATGATCACGTGACCTTTCACCTGATAGATCGAGTTAAGGTCGCGGAGGAAGTTGTCCATCACAAAGACGTTCTCCGGCAAATAAATGAGGTCAGGACGGCAATTGATCGGGAGCAAGTCGACCGAGGCGGTAAGCCAGCCGGCGTTCCGTCCCATGATCTCGACGATGAAGACCTTGCCCTTCTTGTAGCACTTGGCATCGACGCAGATCGCCTTCACGGTGTTTAAGACGTATTTGGCGGCGGAGCCATAGCCGATGCAGTGATCGGTCACGGCCAAGTCGTTATCAACGGTCTTCGGAATCCCGATGACCTTGACGTCAAGCTCCTTCATCTTGAAAAGTTTGGAGAGCTTATCGCAGGTATCCATCGAGTCGTTGCCGCCATTCACGAAGATGAAGCCAATGTTATGGGCTTTCACGGTCTCGCAGACTTTAGCGTACAGTTCCGCCCCTAAGTCCGCCGGCATCTTGAAACGGGTCGTGCCTAATAAGGCGCCCGGAGTCTGCTTAAAGAGTTCGATCGTCTCGTCCGTTTCGGCCCGGAGGTCGATGAGATCATCGTTGATCAAACCTTCAATGCCATTGAGGGAACCATAGATGCCCCCGATTTCCGGATGCTTCTTCGCTTCAACGATTGCCCCATAAAGGGAGCAATTGATGACCGCAGTCGGACCACCCGACTGCAAATAGACCATCGCTTTCGCTGCCATATTAGAATATTCCTCCGACCTTTTCGGGTCCTCTTAACACATCGATATGGAGCCGCCGCATCGCCTTGTACGCCACTTCGAGCGCCGCAGGATCGCCGGATCCAGTCGCATCGGCATAGACTTCGATATGAGCATCGGGGTCCGCGGTTTTCGCCACGATGGCGTTCGCGAAGACGCAGATGGAACCATCGAGGCCGCATAACGCGATCTTCCGATAGTTCTTCTTCTGGATGTATTTGAGAAGGTCGGCCGAACCAAAGGTCGGCTTCTCGAACACCGGATGCTTCTCGGCTAATTTAGCGATTTGACCATAGAACTCCGCCCCAGGGGTTCCCCGGATGCAATGCGGGACCGGAAGGTTCCGGCCTTCTTCGCCATGAAGATAATTGTCCTCGTGGACATCCTTGGTGAAGACGACGTCATCCCCCGACTCTTCGAAGCTCTGAACCAGCGAAATGATGTGGGGTTCCAGGAGCTCAGCTCCTTTGAAGCCTAACGCCCCCACAACGAAATCGACTTGGTAGTCGACCACAATTAACAGTTTTTCCATATCCAGGGCTTATTCTAGCGCGCAGGTTCGCGGGATATCAATGAAATTTGAGGCCGAAGACTGACCGCGGAATTCCGGAGCGAAAACCCGCCACGAATTTTCCTCTCCAAAGGAGAGAAAACCTTAAAATCCATCGAAAAAACAATGTTTTTGGCCCGTTTTAGAAGGGGATGCAAAATGTTTCAAATATCGCTTGAAATGAAAGCCCTTACATAATAAGATTATCAGCCGGGCCTAGGAGGCCCCTAAATTCATGCCCTTCACGATTAAGTACAATGGAAAAACCGAACAGTTCGATAAAAAAGTCGCGCTGCTCGATCTGATCAAAGACACCGACCCCAATCACCGCTACGTCTGCGCTAAGGTGAACAACCGGGTCCGCGAGCTCACCTACGAAGTCTATTTCGATGCCGAAGTCACTTTCCTTGACCTCACCGATGCCGATGCGGTCAAGATCTATGAAGCGACCCTCCGCTATGTGGTTGCGATGGCGCTTTACCGCACCTATCCGCAGCTCCATACCCGCTTTGCCTATAACGTGAGCCGCTGCATTTCGATTCACTTGCTCGATCCGGGCTTCCGGGCCGATACGGCGATGCTTCTTAAGGTGAATCACGAAATCGAAGCCATCATTAAAGCCAATTATCCGCTCAACCGCTTCATCGTCCCGAACGAAGAAGCCGCCAAGATCTACAAAGAGAAAGGCTTCCTCGATAAGATCGCCTTGCTCCAGTACCGTCCTGAAAAGACCGTCCACCTCTATGATTGCGATGGCTACGTCGACTATATGTATAGCCGGATGCTGCCTTCGACTGGCTATCTCCACGAGTACAAGCTCCGCCTTTATAGCCCGGGCTTCTTACTCCAATATCCGCGGGCGGAAGCCGGCGGAAAGATTCCGGAATTCGAAGACGCCCCGACCTTTGGCCGGACCCTTAAAGAGTCGCACGACTGGTCCAAGATCGTCGGTTCCTCGACCGTCGCTGGCATCAATGAGCAGATTAAGACCAACGGCCCGATCGATTTCATCAACCTTTGCGAAGCCCGTCATAACCGGATGCTTTGCGAACTCGGACAAATGATTCAAGACGATATCGAAAACATCCGCCTTATTTGCATCGCCGGGCCTTCGAGCTCCGGCAAGACCACTTTCGCCAACCGTCTCCGCATCGAACTGATGTCCCGCGGGATTAAGCCGATCCGGATTTCGATCGATGACTATTACAAGTCGAAGGACCAAGTCCCGCTCGGCGCGGATGGTAAACCCGACTTAGAATCGATCGACGCCCTCGATATCGAGCTCTTCAACAAGAACATGCTCGATCTCATTAACGGCGAAGCGGTCGACCTCCCGAAATTCGATTTCGCGGCGGGCCATCGGACCAAAGGCCGCCATCTCCAAGTCGGACCGACCGAGCCGATCATCATCGAAGGCATCCATGCCCTCAACGACAAGCTCACCCTCGATATCCCGAAATCCCAAAAGTTCAAAATCTTCATCGCCCCGCAGGCTCAGATCAACCTCGATGATCATGACCCGCTCAGCCTGACCGACCTCCGCCTCATCCGCCGGATCGTCCGCGATAAGCGCGATCGTAACGCTTCCGCCGAAGAGACGATTGGGATGTGGCCGAATGTCCGCCATGGCGAATTCACCTGGATTTACGGCACCCAAGAAGGCAGCGACTACGTTTATAACTCGATGCTCTCTTACGAGCTCCCCGTTTTAAAGAAATACGCGATGCCCTTACTTCAGCAGATCGGCAAAGATTCCCCGGCCTATCCGACCGCCGAACGCTTACTCCGGATGCTCAAGTTCTTCATCGATATGGACGACCAATGGGTCCCGAGCAATTCGCTCATGCGGGAATTCATCGGTGGCTCCTGCTACGCGGACGTCTGATCCCGTCCTCATCTCCCTTTGCTGAAAAAGCCCGCCATTCTAGGGGTGTCCCTAAGGACGGGCTTTTCCTTTGAAGACAGCTTTGCTTGTAACCTTCAAAGAATCGGCTAATCTAAAAGAATCCGAGGAAATCATCATGACCTATGAAGAGATCTACGCCGCGTTAAAAGAAAAATGTTTGGCTTCGAAAGAGAAAGACCCGCTGGTCTTAGCCCACGCGTTAATGACTGAACCCTATATTCCGATCCATGGGCCGCAGCACCACTTCTTAGATGGAGCGGCTTTCCTCACCGCTTACCATAATAATGGCGG
>MVZL01000040.1 GCA_002068375.1 Tenericutes bacterium ADurb.BinA155 | reverse complement strand
AAGCCTCTAAAGCTTTGTGCCGGGTTTGTGCGACCATCAGCAAATCCCCTTTGGAAATCATCAAAATCCTTCTTGTGGAAGGTTCCGGCCGCCTGGATAAGAAAGACCTTCAGGTCATCAATCAGCGGCGCCGCCATCTTGGCAATAAAGAATTCGTTTCAGTTGATGAGGCCATGAGGTTCTTGTTCGCTCTTCCGGGGATGAACATCAATGTCTCTGATGAGCTCATGGAACTCTTCTATGGAAAGAAGTCCGGATCATGAACAAACCGGCTAAGACTGAATGTATTTCTAATCAACAAGTCGAACTCTTTGCCGAGTTTCTTCTTCCTTGTATTGCGGAACTCTTTCAGGATCCCAAAATTCAAGAAGACTTTAAAAAGTGGAAAAGACGGCATCCAAAACCTGATTCAAAATAACATTTTAGGCCTAGGAAACTAGGCTTTTTTTCGTTTGTTCAAAAACTGAACTTTTGGTTTGTTATAATAATAAAAAGGAGTCTTTTATGGCTTTAATTAAATGTCCTGAATGCGGGCAAATGGTCTCTGACAAAGCTGATGTTTGTATCCATTGTGGTTATCCTTTGCACGATAAATCCGCTAAACAAAAGGTGATTATTATTAGAGAATCCGGCAATTCTATGTGGTCTGCGCAAGCAAGCATTGATGGTAATCCGGTTGGAAATGTTGATGTCGGCCAAAAGCTTGAAATCCAATTATTACCTGGGGTTCATTCTTATCAATTTGGTTATCCCGTGAACAAACAGTCTTATAACAACCCTACTGTTCGTAATTGCTCAGGGCAATTCGAAATCAAAGATGTCAGTAAAACAACTACTATTCATTTTCGGGTTGGTGGGCTTTTTACACTTTCTTACGAATGTATCTCAGTTGAGGAAAAATAGGAATTTTGGTCTTTTCTTCTTTCTAAGGAGATATATAAACCAATAGATCGTTATTGGCATGAAAAAACGGAAGCATCAGCTTCCGTGATTTCTTGGACCTCGTTTGTATACCCGAGGATGAGCGAACATCTTCGAGTATTTCGCAATGTCTTTTCGAATGTCTATGCTGAATCCGAACGTTCCTCTAATTATGAAGAAGTTCGGATATAGTCGGTATGGTGACCCGGACGGGGTTCGAACCCATGAATGCATGCGTGAAAGGCATGTGAGTTAAGCCACTTCTCCACCGGGCCATAGAAATGGCGCTCACTATAGGGCTCGAACCTACAACCGATCGGTTAACAGCCGATTGCTCTACCATTGAGCTAAGTGAGCGCGTGGAGAACTTTGCGCCTTTGCAAGCGCCCAATTATTCTAATTAAGCGGCCCGCCGTTTGCAACAACTTCCACCGCTTTTCTTCGGCCTTTCTTTTTTCAATGCGAATTTGGGCCGACGTAATGATAAATATCGATATAGGGGCAAGTCTCTTTCGTATCGACCAATTGGAAGTTTTGAGGGTTATTCTCAACGAAGTCGCCGAGGGTGTGTTCATTATCTTCCACCACTTCGTCCATGATGACGTAATGGATTTGGCCGGAGAGAAGATAGTCTTCAAGCCGCGGCACCAAGGTGTCATCGAGGACGCTATGCCAACTTTGCATCCCGAAATCTTTGGTCCCGGGGATGATCCCCGCTCCGTTATAGACCCCCATGTTGCCGTCGATCGCGAGAACGTGTTCGTTCTTCCGGTCATCCTCGCTGATGGTTTTCTTCACATAGGCGATGGTATCGACATCAGCCTGGGCTTGGCCTCCCGCGTAATAGATCGTGGGCCAGAAGGCGGAGCAAGCAACGAAAAAGGCAAGGCAGGCGCTGGCTAGCCCGATCTTCCAGCCTTTGGACTTCTGGACTTTGGGCAGGTTCTGGACGAAGCGGGCCAAGACGAGGATCAGATAGGGATAAGCCATGATCCAGTAATGGGCGAATAAGCCAATGAAGAATTGAAGGGGGGCCACAAAAAGAAGGCCGACCGCATAGAAATGCCATTCGCCTCGGTCGATCCGCTTATAGAGGTAGGCTAAGATCCCGCCAAAGAGCACGAAGGCGGTTCCGACCGCGACTCGGGAAGACACCGTGAGGAAGCTCGTGGGGCTGCTGACATTGCCGACATAGCGGAAACTATCGATGATCACGCTTTGGAACATCGCGTTCAGATAGCCCCCGGTGGCGGCGGCGATATAAGCCGGTAAACTCGTGAGGATCAAAGCCCCTAAGCAGAGGGCGGCGTCCCGTAAGACCAACCGCCACTTCTTTTGGTAGAACATATGGATCGCATAGAAGATGACCGCCCCTAAGGCGAACATCGCGTCGCTCGGGCGCAAGTTCAAACAAATCCCAGCCGAGACCCCAAAGAAGATATTGCCGATCATGAGGTCGGTATCGTTTTTCCGTAAGAGCCCCCGGATATAGAAATAGAGCGGGATCACGACCGAAGGAAGCTCAATCTCTTCATCGCTTGCGCCTTGGATTTGGATGATGAAGACGGCCGAGAAGAAAAGGACCCAAAGACACGAGGTCTTTTTGCCTAAGCCGATCGTTTCGAAGATCAGGAACATGAAATAGAAGACCGGGATAAAGTTCAGGACTTCGAGGAAGAAAAGGCCAACCCGGGGCGCCGACCCCCCCATGAGCTGCCCAAGGGCGTGGAACCAGAAGATATAGAGGCCTTTATGGTCGAACAAATCGATATAAGGGGTCTTGCCTTTCAGCATCAAAGAAGCGAACAAATAGAAAAATTCCGGATCCTGAACGAATTGGTCGGTCCGGAAATTCGGATAGATGATGATGTTCGATAAGCCATTCGAGAGGAAGACGGTGACGAAGGACAAAACGATGGCGCCTAACAAAAAAGCGAGGCGCGAATGCCTTTGCAAAAATCCGAGCAAAGAGAAGCGCTTCGCCATAGAAAACGCGGTTATTTCTTCGCCGCAAGTTTCTTTTCGATTGAAGCAAAAAGATCGCCGACGGTCTTGAATTGACTCAATTCTTCGGTTTCGAATTGAATGCCGAATTTATCTTCGAGATCAAGGCACATCTCGACCACGTCGAGACTGTCGAGACCGATTTCTTTGAGCGATTTGGATTCATCGACTTTGCTGACGCCGATCCGCTCGGCAAACATCTTTTTGATTTCGTCCATCTGGGAAGTAGCCATGTGGTTAATACCTCGAGGCCTATTATAGGCATCTTGGGCAAGGAGCGCAAATAGACAATAAGCCCGAAAAGAAAAGACCCCTAAAGTGCTTTAGGGATCTCTTTTCAGCTAGCCTTGATAGGCGAGCGGGTGGTAGGCACCGGTTTTCGCGGGTGCGGTACTGACGAGGCCGTTCTCGTTCGCAAGTTGCGACGAGATGTTTTGGGCGCTCTGCCTGAAACTGGCGTAGAGAATGCCAGCGACGAGGCCGAACACCATGAGAACGAGAATCATTCCCAGCATCTGCCCTTTTATTTCCGACATCGGGGTCCTCCTTTCTTATGCGAAGTAACCGACAATCGCGGTTCTTCGAACACTGATTCGCACCGCTTCTTTCGAAACGATGAACGGCTGATAGTCGCGGTAGACCCCAAAGCTAATGGAATCGCCGAGTTTGGCGCTTCCTTCGCTGAGCAAATAGATTTCAGCGCCGGCCTCATCATGGACCAGCTTTTTGGTCGCCTCGGTCAGTTCCCCATTCATCGAGATCTGATAAGAGGCGGTGACCGCGATCGCATCGAGTTCGCTATGGATCGCGTCGATGCAGGCGAGGTCCCCGGCAAATAGAAGGACCTGAACCATGAAGAAGAAGGATAAAAGCAACCCTAATTTATAGGACATTGTAGATGCCTCCCATCACTTCCACGATCGCCGCGGTGAGGCTCAGCATCGTAATTCCGCTTCCAAGCAAGGGAAGGACCGTGAGACTCCCTAAGGAAGCGACGTGGGCTTCGCGGGTGAGCTTATGCCGCTCGGCGGAATAGCGATCGAACAAGGCTTCGAATTGCCGGATGTAGGTTTCTCCGCCTTCTTCGACCATTTGGTAGACCGAAAGAAGGACTTGCTTGATCTCGAGAGATTCGAAATTCTTCGAAAAAGCGATGTACGGGGTCGGTGATTTATCGTTATCGATCGCATTGAGAAGCTTCAGGAAGTCTTCTTTAAGGCCGTCAGAAGCAAAAGAAGAAACGGCTTGGAGAGCCTGGTAAACGTTGTAGCCGTTATGGATATAGATTCCAAAGTAGGTGAAGAGACGGACGAACTCTTCTTCCTTTTTGGCGTTGACCTTCCTTAAAGCCGCGGGGTAACGGGAAAGATAGGCGAAGCTGAGGACGAAGGCGATCCCGGCGGCGTAAAGGATGAAGATCAACCGGCCCCGGAAGTAAAAGAGGAGACCGCCAACCGCAAGGCAAAGGATATCGAGCAAAGCAACGACGAGATATTCGTGGCCTGGGTTTAGCCCTAAGGCCAGCATGTTTTCACGCAGCTTTTTCATGGGTGGGTCCTTTCAGGAGGCGGGGTTTCGCTTCGGCAAAACGGAAGGCGTAGATCACTAGCGAGATCAGGAAGAAGCCAAAGAAGACGCCGATCGTGAGAAGGTAGACCGGACTCTTCACCAAACTGCTATAGAAGGTCGCTAAGCCATAACGGAGGAAGAGAAAAATCGCTAACGAGAAGACCCAAAGGAGCAAGAAATCCCGGAGATTTTTGAGGGATTCGCGGTTGCTGGCATCGCCCGCTTCCTCGACCCGCGTGATCTCGTCGAGCAAGCCTTTGCTGATGGTGAGAAGATCGCCCCCCTGCTCCTCATAAAGATGAAAGAGCGAGAGGAACATCGCGTAGAGGTCGTTATCGAAATAGGTTTTGAGGTAATCGAGGCGGGCCGGGATATCTTTGCTTTCGATCCCTTTTAAGATCTCGGTGAGTTCCGGGCCCGAATACTCGCTACTGGCGGCATAGGCCTTTTCTAACGACTGATTGGACGAATAAGAGATGATGAAAGAATTCACAAAACGGTAGCCTTCGTGGCGTTTCCGTTCTCTTTCGGCATAATGGAGGAATAAGGGTCGGACTAAGAGCGTGAGTCCGAGGAAAAAACAGAAAGCCACTGCCCCGAAAAAAATAAGGGACTCGCTCATGAGACAAGCCATCGCCCCAAAAGCCAATGAGAGGATCAAGATCAGAAGATATTGGATGAATTTGTTCATGCGGATTTCCTTTCATAGAGGAGGCTGATTTTGCGTTTGGCCTCATCGAGGCGCCCGATGCTTTGGATGTAACGCGCGATTGAACCATTGGGTTGCTCGTCTTTTTTGAGGTAGACGAATAAAGAGAAATGGTGATAGATATCCCCTAGCACGTCTTCATAGACGAGTTTCTGCTCGCCCATCATCGCCATCCGAGCCATCCGGTAAGGCATCGAAGCGAGGTCTTTGCTATGGAGCGTCAAGATCAGGGGGTGCCCCGACATCGCGGAATTGAGGACATCGAGCATCTCGCCGCCGCGGCTTTCGGCGACCACGATGTAATCCGGGTCGTTCCGGAGGGCGTTACGGATTAAGGCGGGGAAGTTGCTCGAAGGGAAACGCTCATCGACGAGCCAACTGGTGAGGTCGATCTTGTCTTCTTCCCGTACCATCTCGAGCTCCTCGACGTTATCGATCACGATCACCCGGGTATTGGGCCGAAGCTGAAGCAGAAGATACTTCTGAAGCTCGGTCTTGCCCGAGCTCGTGGCCCCGCCGATCACAATCGATTCCTTTTTGGCGAGGGCGTCGAGCAAAATCTTGAGGCTATCGCCCCCAAAGAAGGAGGGACAGGTCGTGAGTTTGCTGCCACCGCTCGCTAGACGTAAGGAGAAGCTATAGGACTTTAAGTCGCGGACCCGGACGAGACTCAGGAACGCGGCGTTAAGGCGGTAGCGGCCGAAGCTCACATCGAGGATCGGGGATTGGTAAGAGAACTGCTTCTCCGCGAGATTAGCGATCTGGCGGAGAAAGTCCCCCACTTGCTCGACCCCGACTTTGAGGTTGGCCTTTTGGCGGCCCAATAAGCTATCCTCATAGAAAATTTGGGAACCGTTATAGGCGATATCGGTCACATTCGCTTCTTGGAGGATCCCTTTTAGAAAGGAAGTCTCCACGAAGCGGATCAATCTCTCTTCACTCATAGCGGCTCCGGACTAAGGTGAAGAGAGCGGTTTTATCGTAGGAGCCAAGCGCCCCGACGTTGCTATGGAAATGGATCGAGACCTGATTGGGGGTGGTCGTCGTCGCCACGACCCCGGTCTCGCTTTTGAGGTAAGAAGCGATATCGAGGGTATACGTCGGGACATAGCTCGGAAGATTGAGGGTGAAATAACGGCTAAGAGCGCTCCTTAAAAGCGTGAGGTCAAAGTAGGGAACGGTCCCTTGTCCTTGGGGGCTATAGGCGATCACCGAAGACTCCGGGACCGCTTTATAGAGACCTAAGAAGACCCGATTGATCGTCCCGATCATGTAGGTGTAATTGAAGGAAGCGAGGCTGAAGGTGAGAATCCCCGCCCATAAAAGAAGGTTCAGCATCGTTAACCTCCCACCACCACGCAATAGTCGCTATGGACGCAATCGCCGAAGTGCTCCTTCGTTCGTTCCACCGTCAAATTGACCAGGATGAAGTCACCAGCGCTACCCATTTCGTTGAGACAGAGCCTGAAGTGATAAGGGACCCCAACCTGGGCTAACCCGGTCGGAAGATAGACGTTCGTCGAAGTGAAATCGTTAGGGCCGGCTTCTTCTAAGGGCTTCATATGGAGGTTCCGCCGGTCGACCGCATAGGTTTCATTCCCCATGATGGTCCACTGATAATAGGCGGTATTGCCTAGTTTATTTGGGGTGAAACGAACCGGGAAAGACCGATAACGGGTCTGGCCGGTATTCACGAGGGTCCCGACCTCGAATTCATCGAGGTGATCGTAGAGGCGCAGCGTCAAATCCCCGCCGAAGCTCTGAAAGGCCGGATTGACGTAATGGATCCAGATCGCGGAATAATCGACCGTATTGTAGACCGGGTTATATTGGGTGCCGCTCGGCAAGCTCCAAGCGTACTCGGATCCGCAGCTAAGAAGGTGCTTGGCCGAGTCGAAATAGACGTATTGGTTCCCGCTTTTCATCCCACCCTCACCGCTCGCGGGATAAACCCCGGTCGCGTGGATGGCGTCGATCGTGCATTGACCCGACCAGCTCCTCGTGTAGTTCAGCTCAAGGACCCGGACCCAAACGACGTTATCGGTTTTGGCGATCTTCCAAACCGTCGGATCGATCGGGGCCGAGGCATAGAAACTTTGATAAGCGTTCAAGGGATAATCTTGGAGTTCGTAGACCAGCTGTTCCCGGTCGCAAAGGCTGTTCGTGATCCCGACGGTGATCCGGTAATGCGAGGTCGTCGCCGGGATGAAGGTGAAAGAAAGGCTCGTTGTGTGGAAACGGTTCAAGGTTAAGAGGAGCCCGCGGGCGAAGATCCCGGCATTTTGGGGAACCGCGTTTTTGCTGCCCCCGAGTCCTAAGCCCGCGCATAACGAAAATAAGCAAGCGAGAAGGCGATATTTCATAGGCTATTTTTTAGAAAGCCGAATCGGCTTTTTTATAGACGGACGAACAGACGTGGCTGAAGTTCTTCGGGCTGAAGTAAGGGAGGTACCAATAGGCATAGTGCCGCCCATGTTCCAAACACTCGACTAAGAAGACCTTCTGCTGGAGTTCCGGGAGCGAGTCATAGAAGGCTTTCACGTGCTGGAGAAAGACTCCCGCCGCTAAGGAAAGCTTATGCTCAATCAAATCCTGTTCGAGGTCATACACGTGATAATCGGCGCTATGTCCGACCTCGATCAGCGCTTGCCGGTAAACCGCCCCGATTAAAAGAGCCTTTTCTTTGCTATCCAGGTCCTTTAAGGTGACGTCGACGCCATCGCTCATCTTTTTTTCCTCCTACTTATATATAGCCCCGAAAGAAGAAAACGGACAAGAAATTTGCTCCGAAAGATAAAAAAGATAGACGCCATCGCAGGAAAACTTTTTTGTTCTTTTCGCTCTACTCCTGAAAAACGAGTTGGCTTATAATAGGTCAAATGATTCTTCTTGTCGGGGCCTCCGCCTCAGGAAAAACCGAAATCGCCAAGTATCTCCGCTCCCGCTATGGGATTGTGAAGGCGATCACCCATACTTCCCGTTTACCGCGGGTTGGCGAAAAAGATGGGGTCGATTATTTCTTCGTGAGCGAAGACGCCTTTAAAAAGCTGATGGTGGAAAATAAGCTGGTTGAGCATACCTATTACAATGGCCACTACTACGGCTGCAGCAAGTCGCAGGTGAATGACGATAAGTGCGTCGTGGTTGATCCAAATGGCCTCAAGAACTTCTTGGCTCTTGAAGACCCGCGCCTCATCACGTTCTATCTCGAAGCCCCCGAAGCGGTTCGGGAGAAGCGGATGATCGGGCGCGGCGATGACCCGAAGCTCATCAAAGAACGCCTCGTTAACGACCGAACTGCCTTTAGCAAAGGCAAAATCCTCCCGACCGATTTCACGATCGAAACCGGCGACCGCAGCATCGAAGAAATCGGCGACGATATCTATTCGAAATATATGGCGGCTCTCACCTCACGCGATTAAACGTGATAGACCCGATAGAACGCTAAATGGAGATCTTCCGCATCCCGGAAGATCTTTTTTTCGCTGGTTTTGATGATGCGGGGATACCCCGAGATTTGGAAAAGGCCGCGGGGGCCGGCTAAGGTTCCGGCCGGTAAGGGCGCCGTCGCTAAATACACTTCGCCTAAGCAGGCTTTCCAGGGATGATGAACCACGAGATAAAGGAGTTTATGGCCGAGTTTCCGGATCAGGGGCGGGAAGCCATCGAAGATCGCGGTCCCGGAAACCCCAGGGTGCGACATGTAGAGGGCGTCTTCCGGATGATGGATCCGCCCATAGCCATAGATATTCATGACCGCCCGTTTGCTGACCGCGTATTCTTCGGCCCGGCGGTTGCCTCCTTGCCCAAGATAGGAAGCGTAATCCCGATGATGCGGGGTCCGATTCACGATCGAATCGACGAAGACGTAACGGGCTTTAGGGAATTTCTCGCGGAACTCATTATAAAGAAGATAGGTTCCGACCGCGTTCGTCATGAAAGTGAGGGATGTCCCATCGCCGGCTTTGCTGCCTTTTTTCGGATAATAAACCGCGGCGTTGAGGATGATCGCATCGTAGTTTCGTTTCGGGTCTAGTCCCGCGACGAAGGCCTTGATCGAGGCGGGG
>MVZL01000039.1 GCA_002068375.1 Tenericutes bacterium ADurb.BinA155 | reverse complement strand
GGCTCCTTGCCTTTCACGAAGTCTCCGACCATTTCAGCGGGGGCGTGATAGGGGTTTTCGACATTGAAGGCCCGCTTTTCAAGTTGCTCTTGATAGGCGAAACCATCGAGGGGACTGCCATGATAATAATCGTCGACTTTGACGTTCACGAGCAAGGCGGCGTTGCCATTCACCCCATCGCGGGCGTTATAGGACATCCCATTGGTCACGACCGCATTCTCGAGCGAAGAAGAATTGACCACCACTCCTCCCGGACACATGCAGAAGGAATAAACCGCCCGACCCGAAGGAAGATGGACGACGCATTTATAGGTGGCCGGCGGCAGTTTCTTGTTGAGATAGTTCGTGTGATATTGGCTCCGATTGATTTCTTTTTGAAGGTGCTCGATCCGCACGCCCATCGAAAAATCTTTGGGTTCCATTTTCACTTTGGCCCCATAGAGCATGGCCATGGTGTCGCGGGCAGAGTGGCCTAAAGCCAAAACGAGATTCCGCGTCTTAATGTTCACGCGCTCGCCCTCCGGATCTTCATAAGTGACCCCGGCGATCCGACCCAGTTTGCTTTGAACGCCAGAGAGCTTCGACTCAAAGTAGATGTCGCCGCCTAAACTCAAGATTTCCTCGCGGAAACTTCGGACGATTTTTTGAAGATAATCGCTTCCGATATGCGGTAAAGCATCGGTCAAGATATCGTCTTTGGCACCATGGGCGACGAATTCTTTCAGCACGAAATCGATCCGCGAATCGCGGACCCCGGTATTGAGTTTGCCGTCGCTGAAGGTTCCGGCACCCCCTTCGCCATAGCACATATTGCTTTCGGGATTGAAGATCCCCTGATTCTGAAGGGCCGCAACATCTTCGGCCCGTTGTTCGACCGGTTTGCCCCGTTCCAAAACAATCGGGCGGGCACCAGCCCGAGCCAAAATCAAGGCGGCGAACATTCCGGCCGGCCCAAATCCAGCGATGACCGGGCGATCTTTTAACTTCGATGGAGGAATTTTGAGGGGTTCGGGTTCTTCATAAAAGGCAATGTTCCGGCCACGGACAAATAAGGTCGTTTCAACCAAAATGGAATAGACGAAGAGAACCCGGTCCTTCCGAGCATCGATCGATTTCTTTAAAATCTTCCAGCTGAACTGACTGGGGGATATCCGAAGCTCCTTCGCTAAGGCAACGTTGAGGCTCTTTTCGTCATCATCGAGTCCAAGGGTGATGTTGGTTACAACGTATCTCATAAACCCTTGACCGCGAGTAAGGACGAAATGAGGCACCAGGTGAGGTTATAGCCCCCGCAAAGCCCATCGACGTCGAGAGCTTCCCCGACAAAAGAGACATTCTTTTCGAGCTTGGACTTCATCATCCCATCGATGTCGTTCAAATCGACACCACCAGCCGTAACCTGGGAGGAAGCGAAATCATAGGCGTGATCGAAATGGAACTCGAGGCCCTTCATCGCTTTCGCGATCTTGAAGAGGTCGGATTTGCTAAGGGCTTTGCTCAACGAAACCCCGGCCGCTTTTAAGACATAGTCCCGCAAGGGGGCCTGAAGATAAGCGTCCAAGAAGAAGGTCGGATTAAGGGCGGCACTGCTCACGAGGGATTCGGTGAGGTCCGCCAAATGAATCGCGGGGAAGAGGTCGAGCCAAAGGCTCACTTCTGGGGTGCCTATTAACCGGCAGATAAAGGATTCGCAGTTAAAAATCACGATGCCCGAAAGGCCGTCTTCTTTAAAAAGGACTTCCCCTTCTTCTTCGTGAACTAAACGCCCATCGGCGGTCACTGTGACTTTGGCGGCGTGACGTAGGCCCAACAAGGATTTGGTCTTCTCTTTGGTCGCGATCGGGCAAAGCGAAGGTTTGAGGGGGATGATGTTATAGCCATGGCGGAAGAAGGTGGTGAAAAGAGAGCCGTCACTTCCTAGATTCGGGCTCGACATGCCACCGGGCGCAAAGACCAAAGCATCGGCTTTAAAGGTTTCATTCCCGCAAAGAAGCGTCCACGGGGCGCCTCCTTCGTAATCGAGAACCTTGGTTTTAAGATGAAAAACGATCCCAAGAGAGTTGGCTAAATCGCTCAAATACTTCACGTAACTATTCGCGTTCATCGTCGCGGGGTAGACGTAAACCCCATCGCTCACGAGTTGAACTCCTAAGGAACCTAAAGCCTTTTTTAGGACGGTGTAAGGATATTCTTTAAGAAGCGGTTCCATGTAGAGCGGATAATTAAAATCTTCTGGCCCCGTCGAAAGATTCAATAAGTTGCAACGGCCATTCCCCGTCGCTGCGAGTTTGCGACCGATCTTTTCGTTTTTGTCGAAAACTTCGACCCGGTAATCAGGATGGGCTTTCTTCAAGAAGATGGCGGTGTATAACCCGGCGCTGCTGGCGCCAATAATGGCTACATTCATGCCATAAGTGTAAGCCAAAGGCTTAACTTGGGGAATAAAAAAGAGAGCCAAGTTTTAGCTTGGCTCTCCTCGGGTTCCTTTATTTAACGAGGTACTGTTGCAATTCCCACGGGGTAACGAGGGTCCGGAATTTGTCCCATTCGATCTCTTTGGCTTCGATATACTTTCCAAAAGTATGGTCGCCAAGAACATCAAGAATGAGCGGATCGGCCTTCATCTCTTTGATCGCGTCCTTCAGGTTTTCCGGAAGGTTCGGAATGCCCTGAGCTTCCCGTTGCTCGCGGGTTAAGGCGAAGATGTTATCGTAAACCGGCGGGACCGTGGCATCGTCTTTGCAGTTCGCAATGCCATCAAGGCCAGCGCCGAGAATGACGGCGAGAGCCAAGTACGGGTTGGCGGTTCCATCGACGTGACGGAGTTCGGTCCGGGTCGCTTTTCCGCGGGCAGCCGGAATCCGAATCATCGAAGAACGGTTAGCATCGCTCCAGCAAACGTAGCACGGGGCTTCGTAGCCCGGGATGATCCGTTTATAGGAGTTCACGGTCGGATTGGTTAACGCTGCCATGCCGCGGGCGTGTTTGATGATGCCCGAAATCCATTTGCGGCAAAGAAGCGAGAGACTCATATTGTCCTTTTCATCGAAGAAGATATCGTTGCCGTCTTTATCTTCAAGCGAGCAGTTGGTATGCATGCCCGAACCATTGATTCCGGCAATCGGTTTTGGCATGAACGTAGCGAGATAGCCGTGCTTACGAGCGATGAACTTCACGACCTGTTTAAAGGTCTGAACGTTATCGCAGGCTTGGACGACGTTAGCGAAGCGGAAGTTGATTTCCTCTTGGCCCGGAGCCACCTCGTGGTGGGCGGTTTGAATCACAAAGCCCAGTTTTTCGAGCTCAAGAGCGATTTCGCGACGGACGTATTCCGCCCCATCGATCGGAGCCAAATCGAAGTAGGATCCCGAATCGGCGGGTTCCATGATCGGCTGGCCTTTATCATCGAGTTTGAACAAGAAGAATTCGGGTTCAAAGCCAACATCGAGCGCGCTATAGCCCATATCGTTCATCTTCTTCACCATCTTTTTAAGAATGAAGCGGGGATCGCCCACGAAGGGTTTGCCATAAGGGGTATAGACATCGCAAATCAACCGAGCGACTTTGCCATAAGCGCTATCTTCGAAATCGAGAATGAGCCAAGTCGAGAGATCCGGGTGGAGGTACATATCGGCTTCCTTGATCCGGACGAAGCCTTCGATCGAGGAACCATCGAACATGATTTTGTTATCCAGCGCATCTTCAAGTTGCGAGACCGAAATCTCGACGGCCTTGATCGTGCCAAGGATGTCGGTGAACTGCAAACGAACGTAGCTCACGTTGTTGTCTTTGGCCATCTGTAGAATGTCTTTTCTGGTGTATTTTTCCATAAAAGTCCTCCTTTGGACCTTAAGAACGCCAAAATTATGGTCCTTTTCGCCTTTCAATCAAGTTTTATTTTCTTTTGAAAACAAGAGTTTAGGTTTCATCGTAACTTTTTTACGCCACCAAATCGCGTTTCATTTCCTTTTTTGAAAGATGACCCCCGCCTTTTGGGGGATAAAAACCCTTTACTTTTCAGGGAAGAAGGATTTGATTAGCCATTGGAATCCTAGACGAGATAGGCCAAAGAAAGATAGAGTCCGCCAATCGCGGTGAGCATGGAGGCAATCGCAATGGGCGCGCCATAGAGGACGAACTTCCCAAAGCTCATTTTGATCCCGTCCTTATGAAGAATCGAAAGCCACATGATTCCAGCTAAGGCGCCGATCGGGGTGAGCAAGGCTCCAAGGTTCGATCCGGAAATCGCTGCGTAAACCGCTCCGGAATTATAGCCCCCACTGCTCGCGATCGCCGAGAAAAGAACGCTCATCGGAATGTTGTTGATGAGATCACAGGTGAAGAAGGAGGCTAGCCCATACTTCAGAATCATCGGCTCGCCATTAAGCCACGAGGCGATATTCGCGGAGACCCCATATTTCGTGAGGGCGAGAACGAAGGCGAACATCGAGAGGACGAAAGGAACCACATCATAAGGGATTCGCTTGGCGGTTCGGGGGAAAAGGGCGAGGTCTTTTCGGACGAGGCCCACGATCAATAAGGACAATAAATCGAAGACCATGAACCCAAAGGCTAACAAATACATCTCCATCCGGATATAGTTGCTGATCGATAAAGCGATGATGCAACCCCCTAAGGAAGCTAGCGCAAAGCCCAAAGAGACTTTGTCTTTCACCGGGCGGATCGGTTCTAAGCCCCCATCAATCGGGGCGGTGAGCTTCCGGCCGAAAATCAAAAGGGTCATCCCTAAGCCGACGAGAGAGGACAAGGTCGAAGGGAGCCACATCGCTTTGAAATAATCAAAGAAAGAGATTCCCGCCGACTCCGCCAGATAGATGTTGGTGACGTTGCCGATCAAAAGGATCTGCGACCAGGAATTAGCCCCAACGAACTCGGCGAAAAGGTAGGGAAGCGGATTGATCTTTGCGTCCTTGCAAAAGCAAATGATGAAGGGGGTGAAGGTGAGAATCACGATATCGTTGCTGGTGAAGACGGTGAGAACCGACACGAATAAATAAAGGATGAAGAAAAGGCGGAGCTGGCTCTTACCGGCATGACGGAGGGCCCACGAAGCGAGGAAAGCGAAGAAACCGAGCTCATCGAGAACGATCGATAGAATCGCCATCGAAAGAAAGAGAACCAAAATCTTGCCCGGGTTCACGGTGCTATCGGCAATAAGACCCGACCAAAGTTCGTCAGGCGGCAGGACCCAAGAGAGGGTTAAGACGAGGGCTCCGACCAAGGCAATCGGCCAATAAAGCTGGAGGGTGTAGCGCTTAATTTGAATGCTGGGTTTAAAGATCAACGCCAAAACCATCAAGGCTATCGTAACGGCAAAGATGACGATGGTGGCCACCATACAGGCGGTATTCTATCCTTCGCCACCACTCTTTCAAGCAGGTAAAGAAAGAAAGGGTTAGAATAAAGTTTAGTTTCACTAAGGAGAACATTATGGAAACCGACCCCGAGAAGATCTTCGCCCCCGTCAAAGCCTCCTACGATTTCATCATTGCGAATTTAAAGGAAATTTACGACCAACTGCCAACGGCCGACCAGAAGCGGATCTTTGGTGGCACCTTTGAGAAGATGCACTTAAGCTTCGACATGATCCTGCAGAATACCTTATTAAGAATCGGCACCGCCGATGGCGATGTCTCGCCGAATGAAGCGGCTTTCTTAGCCCGACTTGGCGATATGGGCTATGACCTTTGCGACTATGTGATCGCCTTTGGTAAAGCCTCGGGCGAGAAGATCCAAGTCTCGTGGGGTGAGTTCGAAAAAGCCCCGATCCCGACCGTCCGTGAGTTCTGCAGTGTCATCGACATCGCGATCTCCCCGATGGTGGATTCGCTCTTCAGCATGTTCAGCCTGGTCGATATGGTGACCGAAAAGGACTACTTCACGATCTTGGAGGATTCGATCCTTCAAATCGCGGACGCTTTCCTCGCCATCGACTTCTCACGGAGCGAATACGAGAATAACGCCGCTCTCGCGACCATCAAAGCCGAAATCCTTCAGCCGATCGTCGATAACAACATCGCTTTAATGATCGCGCTTGGTCAAGCCAAAGACGAAGCGGAAGCTAAGGCGAAGCAGCTCGAAAAGATTAAAGGCGAAAAGAAGTAATTTCTTGAACTTAAGGGACCCGTGAAGCGATTTGCGGGTCTCTTTTTATTTGTCGAAACGAACGACGAGAAGGACGTCGTCTTCCGGAGCGCTCCCGCCATCCTTGGCCTTGCAGGTGATGTGGTATTTGTAATTGGTTTGGCCAGCATCGCGGCTCGCTTGATCGAGTTCCTTTAAGAAGAAGAGCCCTTTATAAGAAGCCGTATCGGACTCGGGGTCGATCATGATAAAGGGATTCTCGCCCACGCTATATTGAAAGGTCCGGTTGGTGGCGTTATCGGGCAAGACCGAAGTCTGGAAGAAATAAGCGATATAGTTCGCTCCGTTATACTCAAAAGGAGTGAATTTGTCTTTATCGTAGAAGTTGATCTTGATCGTCTTGATCTGGGTGGCCGGGTTCACGACCGGGGCGTTCCCGTTGAAATCAAGGATCTGGACCGAACTGATATACACGACCGGAACGATCCCCGTCGGAATCGAACCTACGAAACCGACGAGAACAAAAGAAAGCAATGTAACCGCCGAAATAAAGATCAATACACCCTTCTTCATAAAGTGGCCCCCTGCTGATAGATGAGCTTAATCTTTTTGACATAGAGAACGACGTTCAAAATCAAATAGATGGCAGCCATGATGGCGAATTTGAGGGTAGCGGTCGCCTGGCGGCTTAAACCAAACCAGCCGGTGAAATCCTGTAAGAAATAGTAATAGAAGAGAGCGGCAAGCAAGCTCACCACCACTCCGAAGATCATGACTCGCTTCTCAGAATCGCTCGCGAAATTGCGATCAGCGAAATGGTCTTGATGGCTCGTGAAATCGAGGCTAGCCGCATAAAGCAAATGGCCAAGATAGAACCCGATGATACCCAGCGCAAGGAAGGCCGAGACGAAGGGTTCAACCGTTCGAACGTTGCTGAAGAGAATGATCGAGACGATGATGCTGATGAGACCTAAGGCGGCCGGAGCAAAGAGTTTGCTGGAGAGCATAAAACTCTCCGAGCGAGGATACGAACGGGAAAGGGAAAAAGCATCGCCTTCGGCCGAATAGATTCCAGCGATGGTGAGGTTGCTCATTAAGGAAATCATGAGAATGAGGAGACAAATAATCGCCATCACCATCATGTCACCGCGAACGTTCGTCGCCATCGCGCCAAACATTTTTCCGATCAAAGTAATATAGATCGGCATGAAAACGAAAGTACCGAAGAATCCTGAGAAAATGTCGGGGTTCTTGAAGAAGAGGATGGCCTCCTTTTGGACTTGAGCGGTGAAATAGGAATGCTGGGGAAAACGATAGGCCTTAGCTTTGCCTTTCGCGATGAAATCGTTGCTCGAGCTGGCTAAGCCGAAGTAAAGCGGGTTCACAAAGATCAGCATCAAGACGAAAACGACGAGGATCGCCACAATGGTTCCTAAGAGAGTAAACCAAGCTGCGCCGCTGAAATAAACCGAACCAAATCCGGTATTCTCCCCCATGCTCATCAAGGTGAGATCGTAGAAAAACACGAGTTTGTTCGTGTAGAAATTGAGCGCGCCTTGAATCCGGTTGAAATAAGGTCCCCACGAGGAGAAAAGGTCCAGTTTGTTCGGGAGCAAACTCACAATCCAGGCTACGAAGCCAACGAGGGCAATGAAGAAAAGCGAGGCTGAAATGACGGAAAGAACGTTATGGCGTTTCAAGAAATGGCTCACGAAATATCCCGGGATCGAAAGGATCGAAAGAAAGAGAACCTCAAAGAGGACGAGCAAGAACCAGCCCACCACCATCCAAAGCATGTAATACCAAGGGAAACGGGAAAAGATCATATAGCCGAATAAGAAGGGGATTTCGATGAGGAGAGTCTTCAAGAATTGGCTCACGAAGAAGACGAACATCCGGGCGACGAAAACGGTATTCGCGTTGCAAGGGAAGGTGATCATGATCTTGTTGTCGTTATTCCAATAAAGCAATTTGAGCAAGGATAACAAGGCAGGAATATAGCCGAGGAAATAGACCGTCATTGTGATCAGAGAAGGCACGCTTTCGGGGACGAAAGAGAGAATCGAGAAGATCTGGAATCGCGAGGACAATGAGAAGAAGAAATAGGAAACCGTGGTGACGGCGGCAAAGCCGAGCACAGCCAAGATCGTCTTAATCAAAGACCGTTTGAAATCGCTTTTGAAATCGAGGTTCAGCGTATTGCGAAGCAGCATTTTCACCATCGTGAAAAAGCGAGGCCAATCGACGCCAAAGCGTTCCTTGAATCGATTCGCTTTCTTTTGCCGCTCGCTGAGTTCCATCAAATTCCCTTCTTATCGAATTTCTCTTCTTCAGCCAATAAGGATTCCGTCTCGACTTCGCTATCACTCGTGAGCTTTAAGAACAAAGTTTCAAGGTCGATCCCTTTCGCCTTCAGGTCCGCGACTTTATCTTGCTCAATCAAAGTGCCGTGCTTAATGATAATGACTTCATCGCAAAGGTTTTCGACAACGTCGATGATATGGCTCGAGAAGAAGACGATGTTTCCCTTTTCGGCGTGGGCTCTCATTAATTCCTTGATCTGGAAAATGGAATTGGGGTCAAGACCAGTCATCGGTTCATCGAGAATCCAAATCTTTGGCTCATGGACCAGCGCAGCGATGATCGTGATCTTTTGCTTCATGCCGTGCGAGTACGTCTTCATCGGGAAGTCGAAGTGAATGTCCATTTCAAGCCGTTTCAAGAGATCGGGGATTCGGGCTTCACGGTCCGCCCGCGAAACGTGATAGAGATCAGCGATGTAGGAGACGTATTGGCGGCCAGTCAGGTTTTCATAGAGGGCGTAGTTATCGGGGACATAACCGATGCACATCTTCGCTTCGGTCGGCTGGTTCACGATGTCGTAACCGCAGACGCTGATCGTCCCTTCTTCGAAACCATGGAGTCCCACCACCGATTTGATGATGGTGGATTTGCCCGCGCCGTTTTTGCCAAGGAAGCCATAAACGTGACCCCCGTGGAGCGAAATTGAGAAATCGGTGACGGCCTTATGATCGGCGTTGCCGTAGCGTTTGGATACGTGGGAGATCACTAACGATGCTTCGTCATGTGACCCTTCAACATCCTGTTGCTTTTCGTCCATCGTGAAATCCTCCCGAGATTGGTTCTCGATCGCTTGGAAATGGCTCATCTTCGCATTTCGAG
>MVZL01000038.1 GCA_002068375.1 Tenericutes bacterium ADurb.BinA155 | reverse complement strand
GTCGAGCGTTGCATCGTCGAAGCGGGTTTCGAGGCGGAATCCAAATAAATTTCATTGAGGGTGAGGCTCGCCTGGACCACAAACTCCAAAATCTCATTTTTCTTCGGGTCGGCCCGATAGGTGTAGAGGAAATCCTCACGGAAACGATCGGCTAAAGGCCGGCAGGATTCTTCGACCCCGCTCGCTTTTTTGAAGTCTTGGGGGAAGGTGGTGTCGAGTTTTAACGCTTCTTGGATCGATAGCAAAGTCGTCGCGGCAAAACACTTCGCGGTCCGAATCATATCTTCATCGCTTAAAGCGGGGCTCGGATTTCCCGCGTGGACTTTCTTGACCCACTCGATCAGGCCTTTTCCCACCTTGTCAGCTTTGCTGAGGTTGCTCATCAAGGCCAATTATAAGGCCTTTTTTGCCTTTTCGCAGGGAAAATCATTAAGAAAAGACCAAAGTGAGAAGCCGAGGAGTACACATTTCTAGGAATTGGACGATTCGAGGTTATAATAAAGATAAGATGAACGCAGGAAACTTTTTATTAGAGAAGAGCAAGTGTTGCTATCTTTATAATGATTTCACCATCGATCAGTCGCTCGAGAAGATGGAGAAATTCCGTTATCAGACCGTTCCGGTCATTGAACGGGATTCCGGCCGTTACCTCTATGCGATTTCGGAAGGGGACATCCTCTACCGGATCACCGGAAGCGACCTCCCCTATGATGAGGCGGCCAATCTTCCGATCGCCTCGGTTGAGATGAAACGGCTCCATATCGCGGTCCGTTCGACCGCGGAGCTCGATGAACTCGCCGAGCTGATCGTGAATCAGAATTTCATCCCGGTCGTGGACGATAACGGGATCTTCTTAGGAATCGTCACCCGCAAAGCCGTCATCTATTATTTGCTTGGCCTCTATAAAAAAGAGACCGGCGAGCAATAACTTTGAAAGGATTTTAATCATGCCAGAGTGCAACCATGATTGTTCTTCGTGCGCCGAAGAATGTAATGAACGTCAGGAACCGGAATCGCTTCAAGTGAAGCCCAATCCCGGATCGGACGTGAAGAAAGTGATCGCCGTCGTCTCGGGCAAAGGCGGAGTCGGGAAGTCCTTAGTGACTTCGCTTCTGGCCGTGAATGCCCGCCGAGCGGGCAAAACCGTCGCGATTTTGGACGCCGATGTGACGGGACCTAGCATCCCGACCATCTTTGGCTTAAAAGAAAAGGCCCAATCGGATGGCACCTCGATTTATCCCGTCAAAACCAAGACGGGGATTTTAGCGATGTCGCTTAATCTCCTCACCGATGATCCCGCCGCCCCGGTCGTTTGGAGAGGACCGCTCGTCTCTTCCTTGATCCGCCAATTCTGGAGCGATGTCTGCTATGGCCCGGTCGATGAACTCTACGTGGATATGCCGCCGGGAACCGGCGACGTCCCCCTCACCGTCTTCCAAAGTCTGCCGGTCGATGCGATCGTGGTCGTCACGAGCCCGCAGGACCTCGTCTCCCTGATCGTGGAGAAGGCGCTCAAGATGGCGGAGATGATGAATATCCCCGTGATCGGCTTAGTCGAGAATATGTCTTATCTCACTTGCCCCCACTGCGGCGAAAAGATTTACCCCTATGGCCAATCGGACGAAGGAATCGCGAAGAAGTACAAGATCCCCTTACTCGAACGGCTCCCGATCGATCCGAAGTTAGCTCGGGCGAGCGATGAAGGCACGATCGAAGAGCATGAAGGCGATTATCTCCTTGATCTCAGCAAGTCCATCCACGTTTTGAAGAAATAAACGCCAGACCCTCGAAACGCCGTGTTTCTGGGGTCTTTTTCTTTGGACCCCAACCTTCCCGGGTCTTTTTTCTTACTCCAAGAATCCCTTAAAGACCAAAAAGTCGATAAAATCGCCGAATTGGAGTTGACCTAGTTAACAATACTAGATATAGTGGAGCCGTCTAATGTAGGAGGCACTCCCGTGCTCAAAATTGCTTTATCTGCCGAGTCGACCATCGACCTCGACCAAAGCCACCTCACCCGTTACGATATTCACACCTTGCCGTTCCACGTTCAAAAAGGAGACGAAGAAGGTTTCGACTTCAAATTCAAAAACGAAGATCTCTTCGCCTTCACCAATGCGACCGGTACCCTTTGCCACACCTCAGCCTGCAACGTCGATGAGCTCCAAGCCCACTTTAAAAAGCTCTTTGACCTCGGCTATGAGAAGATCTTGCACTTCACGATTTCAAGCGGCCTCTCCAGCGGCTACAGCAACGCCAACGTGGCCGCCGATAACGATCCGCGGATTTTGGTGATCGATAGTCACGCCACGAGCGGCGGCATCGCTCTTCAGGCGATCTATGCCCGCCAGCTTCTTGATCAAGGCGTGAGTTTCGAAGACGTCTACGCCAAGGTTTTAGCCCGGCGGAAAGACATCGAATGCTCGTTCCAACTTGACCGGCTCGACTTCCTCTATAAGGGAGGCCGTTGCTCCAAACTCGCCTTGATCGGAGCGAACATCCTTCGGATCAAACCGGAAATCGTCTGCGATGTCGAGGGCCGCTTTGCTCTAGGGGCGAAGCACCGTGGCAGCAGCGAAAAATGCACCCTCGAATACATCGATAACATGATTAGCCACTACCCTAATGCCGATAAATCGCTGGTCTTCCTCGACTATTCGACCATGAGCCCCGAGCTCATCAAGAAGTGCGAGGAACGTTGCAGCGCCGCCGGCTTTAAGGAAATCCAAACCTATCAAGCCTGTCCGACCAATTCCTACCATGCCGGACCGAACGTCATCGGCATTCACTTCTACGAGCAAATGCCCGAAAAATAAAAACGTCCCCGAAGGACGCTCCAAAAAATGGTCTAAGGTTTCGCCCTAGACCATTTTCTTCATTTCTCGCTCGAAGCGTTTTCGATCGCTTCTTTGATTGTCTTTAGGGTGCCGTAAGGATCGGCGATCCCAATGAAGCGGAACACCCCGACATTGCTATTATTCCCGCCCGAAACCATCGGGGAAGAATTGGAACCAAACGCGATGCTGCCAGTCTTGCCCCCGGTGAGCTTATCGACGAAATCGACCCGAACTTCGGTCGCTTGGATCTGCTTGAGGTCGAGGGTGCGGAAATCCACGCCGATGAAGCCATCCCGGATCAAAATCCGGGTATCCGTATAGGCGTAAAGGACATGGCGATAACGGACGATGCTCACGACGAAAGTGACGATGAGGATCAAAAGGAAGATCCCGCCAAAGAGGAGCCAGCCGAGCAACGGGTTGATCGTGCCACTCGTTTTGCCATTATCGTCGCGCCAAGGAATGCAGAAAGCAAAGATCGGCCAAATCGAGACGAATAAGGCAAAGAAGAAGGAGCCGAAAAGCGGTCCGACTAAGAAGCGGGACTTCTTCGGCTTATAAATCGCTTGAATCATTTCGCCTTTATTGAGAATCGGGTCGAAGGCGGCGGCCATGGTTTCATCATCCATAATCGAATATCCCTCTTTGAGGCTTTAATACAATAGACTAAAAAAGGCCAATCGCCAAATGGGATTAGCCTTTCAGTCCAAAAGAATAGGATTAATCGAAACTATTTCTCTCCACCGGTCGCGGAAACCGCCGGTTTTAAGGTTGCGGCCTTCTTCGACTCCTTCTTAAAGAAGAGAACGAAGCTGATTCCGACATAAAGTCCGGCGACCGCTTCGGCGATGAGCGAACCCCACCACATCGAATCGGCCCCGAAGTTCACCCCAAGGAAATAGCTGACCGGAAGCAGAACGATAAAGAGACGTAACGCCGCATCGATTAAGGCTAAGAAGCCCTTTCCAAAGGCCTGGTAAGCCGCGGCCAAGATGATGCTGAAGCTCGCTAAAGCAAAGGAGAGGCTGATGTAGCGCATCATAAGCCGCCCCGAAGCTAATCCCGCTTCCGAAGCGTTGAATAACCGTAAGATCGGATCAGGGAAAAAGAAGAAGATGGCGCTGAAGATGAGGGAGATCCCCACCGCTAAAGCGAGGGTAAAGAGAATCGCTTCTTTGATCCGGCCATAATCCCGAGCCCCATAGTTATAGGAAACGATCGGGATCAAGGCGTTGGTGAAGCCATAGGCGATCATCAAAACGAGATATTCGACCTTGAAATAAACGCCATAGATCGCGATGGTCGAAGTCTTGAGCCCGACATCGCTAATGACTAAGCCGATCACGATGTTCATCCCAAGCGTCAAGCAGCTTTGGAGCGCTTGCATCACAATCGCGGGCAAGCCCACCAGGAGGATTTTCCGATACACGGGTCCATCGAAATGGAGTCCGCTTAAGGTTAGCGGAGTCTCTTTGTTCTTCTTTAAAACGAGGACTAAACCAATCACGAAGCCTAAGGTTTGGCCGATCACCGTCGCGATTGCCGCGCCGAAGATCCCTTGGTTGAAGCCAAAGATGAAAAGCGGATCGAGCACGATGTTCGCTAAAGCGCCCGCCCCCATCATGATCATCGATAAGCCGGTCTTGCCAGTCGAGCAAAGGAGCCGTTCAAAAAGGAGCTCATAAAGCGAAGGCAGGCATCCGATCAAGCACACCATGAGATAGGAAGTTCCCATGTTCACCACATCCTCGCTCACGCCTTGAATCGCAAAGAACCAGTGAGAACCGAAGATCCCGAAAGCTAAGAAAGCGAGGTAGAAGATAAAAAGAATCACAAAGCCCGCCATCGTGCCTTTCTTAAGAAGATCTTCGTTGTGCTCGGCTAAGGATTTTGAAAGCAAGGCGTTCACGCCGATCGCGATTCCAATCCCCACCGCAATCACGAGCATTTGAAGCGGATAGGCTAAGGCCAAAGCGGCCAGTCCATTCTCCGCGCTCGACGTCTGAGCGATAAATAAACTATCGACGATGTTATAAAGCGCTTGGACGATCATCGAAAGAATCGTCGGCCCTGCCATCCGAAGCACCAACTTTTTCACCGGCATCTCCGCCAGTTTGTTCTGATAAACGACCTTCTTCATACGTAACCTCTTTCTCAGGGCTTCGGCTCAAAGAAAAGCACAAGTCCGATTCGCAACCGGACTTACGCACTAGGGCTACTCGTTGCGGGTAGTAATGTACCCCAAAACGAAAAAAGATGTAAGCAAATGAAACCGTTTTCACAAAAAAAGCCATCCCGTGGGAGGATGGCTTTAGGGTTTCAAGAAACCTTATTTGGCTTCTTTAACTTCGCTCTTCTTGGCTTCTTTGTCGGCTTTCTTAGCCATTAAGAATTTCCAGAAGAACGCAGCGAGGGCGCCGCCAGCAAGCGGAGCAAGGATGAAGATCCAAAGCTCTTTGGCCGGTTCAGTGTAGCCATTAGCAAGGGCAATAAGCGCCGGTCCAATCGAACGGGCCGGGTTCACCGAAGTGCCGGTGAGCGGGATGCCAATGAGGTGGACGAAGGTTAACGCTAAGCCAATCACGATACCCGCAATGTTGCTCTCTTCGGCCTTCTCGGTCGCGCCGAGAACGACGAGAACGAAGATGAAGGTAAGGACAAGCTCAACCACAAAGGCAACGAGGTAGCTGGCCCAGTTGAGAATGTAAGGATCGGTTCCAATAGAGTAATCGGGATTGCGAACCATCAAATTTTGCTGAATCGCATCGGTTCCAAGGCCACCAAGAGTCGAAAGATGGTTAATGAACACGAGTTGGAGCAAAGCTGCACCCGCGATCGCGCCGAGGATTTGGGCCCCGACATAGACGAAGAACTCGACCAGGGTCATCTTTTTGTTGATGAGCATGGCAAGCGAGACCGCCGGGTTAATGTGGCAGCCGGAGACTTTGCCGATGGTGTAAGCCATGGCAACGATGCTAAGGCCGAAGGCCAAAGCAGTCGCGACGATGTGTTCAGCCGCAGCATAGGTGGACGAAACACCGGTCAATGCGGCAACGCCGCACGAGACGAAGACGAGCACGAGAGTTCCCACGAACTCCGCGATGCCCTTTTTGAATAGTGACATATGCATCTATCCTTCTTTCGGGGAAATATTATAAACAAATTAATACAAGAAACTAGCCCAAAAAAGACAAAATGAGTATTTTGGATATTTTGTGAGGGCAATTGAACCGATAATTTCTATTTATTTCCGATGGAAGCGCTTATTTGGAAAGCCAAGAACTCTTCGCGCGATAAGCGATACTCCGCGACTTCATGCGCTTCGTTTTTTAAAGGAAAAGGATAATGAGGGTTCATCTTCACAAAATGGAATCCTTGTTTTTCAATGACGCGCCTTGAGCGGACGTTATCGCTTAAGGCTGACATGCTCATCGCTGGGACTTTGAGCGTTTCAAAGTAATAAAGAAGGACCGCGTGAAAGGCTTCGCTCATGAAACCTTGGCCCCAGAAACGTTCGGAAAGGACATAGCCCAGTTCCGGCACTCCATCTTGAACCCTTACTTCATCGATCGAGCCGATGAGTTCGCCCTGGTAGGTGATCCCCCACTTATGGGCCGAAGGATATTGTCGGATTTCATGGGCCAAAAACTGAACGGTCACTTCCGGGCTTTCATGGGGATTCCAGCTGAGCCATTTCGAAACATTCGGATGGTGGCACCAATTCGCATACATCATTTTCGCATCGCCCATCATGTAGGGCCGTAAAACCAACCTTTCGGTGAAGAGAATCGGGGAACCGGCTTGCGCTTCCACCGGAATCACCTGAATCGCATAAGCCCCGTAGGTTTGGATCTGCTCTTCGCTATAGTAACGGCTCATATCGTGATAATCCGAATGCTCACCATTGCGGTAGCCGATTTCTTCGGGGGCGTAGGCTTCATAAATCTCTTTGAAACTGGGAAAGCGTTTTAAGCCCTGAACCTGAACCAGCAAGGTATCCTTCGGATCGACGGTGCTTTTGAACCGGATGAAGTCTCCAAGCCTCAGCGCTTGCCGTTTCTCATCAAAAAGGCGCATCTCGATCGTTTTGATGCCAGAGCGGAATGCTAAAAGCGGCTCCGGGTTCAAATCCCAATCGTGGATGCGGTTCATTCGATATCTTCGCCTTTCCACTCGGCGTAGAACTCTTTGAGGTAACTCTTCATGAATAAGGTTCGGGCATGGGCGATCGCTTTGCCTTCGGCGGTGTTCATGAGTTCTTCCAGTAAGAAGAGTTTCTCATAAAAATGATTGACGGTCGTGCCTTTGGCGTTTTTATATTCGGCCTCGCTCATCCCTAAGACCGGATTCACTTTCGGATCGTACATGACACGGCCTTTCGCCCCACCATAGGCGAAAGCCCTTGCGATTCCGATCGCGCCTAAAGCATCGAGCCGATCGGCGTCTTGGACGATTTGGCCTTCGAGGGTCGAAGCCTTCTTGCTATCGGAGCCCTTAAAGGAAATCTCAGCGATGATCAATGTGACTGCCGCTTGCTTTTTCGGGGAGATTTTATGCTCCGCCATCCAGGTTTTCGCAAAGGTAGAATTGGCAAAAAGCTTATAGTCATCGACATCGTGGAGCAAGGAAGCTAGGGTGATGATCTCTTCATCCCCGCCTTCTTTTTTCGCGATTCTGAGCGCGGTCTGATAGACCCGATACGTGTGCGCGAAATCGTGGCCGGTCGCTTCCAAGGCAAACCGTTTCTTCGTATCGGCGATTAAGGCGTCAAAATAGGGAGGTTTCACCCCTCTATTATAAGTGATTGGCTTCGATAAAGTCCCGAATCTTCTTATCGGAAGAGCTGACGGTATGGCCAGTGATGGCTAAGCCAGGGCGGACATCGGAGTTCGGAAGGGCTTTTTTAAGATCTTTGACCCCATTGCCCAGTCCCGAGCCTTCATGGGTGATGAGCGGCAGGATGATTTTGCCTGAGAAATCATGGTCTTTGATGAATTTGCCAAGGACCATCGGGAAACTGCCCCACCACATCGGGAAGCAAAAGGCGACGATCCCATAAGGAGCGACGTCAATATCCCCAACGTAATTGGGATAAACCTTGTTCGTGAATTCTTCTTTGGCGACGTCGCAGCAATCTTTGTAGCCCCACGGGTATTCTTTTTCGGGCACGACCTCAAAGAGATCCGCGCCGAGGGCGGCCGCGAGTTTCTTCGCCGCGATTTCGGTATTGCCGACTTTGAGATCGACCAAGCCATCGGCATCCCAATTCTCGCCTTTATGGGAAAAGTACACGACCAAAGATTTCATGAAAAAGTCCTTCTTTCAATGCTACTTTAAACCCTCGAGGGGACTCGAGGTCAATAGCCAATCGTTTTTTGCTCGCTCGTCCGCGATAAAAAGGAGCCGAGAGCCATTAAGGAGAGGGCGGTCAGATAGATCCGACTGGGTAAATACGTGAAGACGAAGAAGGAAATGAAGGACCCAAGGAAGGGGTTAAGAGCGAAAATCGCGCTGGTTTTGGCCGCGCCAAGCTCGCGCTGAGCCAACAAATAAAAATAGAAGGAAAGGCCATAGGCGATGAAGCCAAGGGCGGCCGCGACAAAAGGAACCCAAACGTTCGGGACCCGTTCCCCCAAGCAAAAAGCGATGATGAGGGAACCGGCTCCGCTGCAAAGCCCTTTGATCGAGGAGACCGCCAAAGGATCTTTTTCAGAAAGACGCCGCGTCACGTTATTTTCTAAGCCCCAGCAGGCTGAGGCGGCCATCATGATGAAGGCCCCCGAGGAGAACTGAAGCGAATAGAGGCCATCTTCGAAACTAAGGAGAATACTGGCGATGGTGATCAGGACGATCGCGATCCATAGGCGCGGAGAAATCTTTTCGCGGAAGATCAAAAAGGCGATGAGGGCGGTCACAACCAATTCGAAATTGCTGAGGAGCGCTGCCGTCCCCGCCGCGGTCAATGAGGTGCCCCACAAGGTCAAGATGGCCGCTCCGATATCAAGGCAAACCATCAAAATCAGCCAAGGGAGATCATGACGGTCGAGCGGTTTTTCTAACGCCTTCTTCGCTTTCGGGCGGAGGGCGAATAGAAGTGACATTCCAAGACCAGAACCGAGATAAAGGAAACCGGCCAGCATCGTCGAGCCAATCCCGGTGATGTTGAGGATATATTTGTTCGCGGGGGTGATGATCGCAAAAAGAAGAACCGACAAATACGCATACACGGTCCCACTCATTTTGGGTTTTGTGACAGTTCGGGTAGGCATTTAGTGGGGTTTCCTTGGGGTTTCGGTATTGTAAGGCAAAGGATCATCTTGCCAAGTCCGGGGGATATGGTGTTTGGCCTTATGATAGTTATTGGTGCAGACGATCGCCAAAGCTAGAAAGAGCATGGCTAAGAAAAAACAAAGCCCGCCCGCGATCACCAGGAGAACCCCCGGGGCGACGCCGAGATTGTCTTCCATTTCGGAAACGAGATTCACAATGCCAAAGGGGATGCAAAAACCCGCCCCGGCTAACAAGACCCC
>MVZL01000037.1 GCA_002068375.1 Tenericutes bacterium ADurb.BinA155 | reverse complement strand
ATTTCGCCACCTGGGCATCAGATGGTCCCCCGTGACGGGCTTGAACCGTCGACCCCTTGATTAAAAGTCAAGTGCTCTACCACTGAGCTAACGGAGGATACTGGCTGGGGTGACTGGGATCGGACCAGTGAATGACAGAGTCAAAGTCTGTTGCCTTACCACTTGGCTACACCCCAATAGGTGGTGGGCGAAGATGGATTTGAACCACCGAACCCGAAGGAGCTGATTTACAGTCAGCCGCGTTTGGCCACTTCGCTATTCGCCCACAGAATTCGACACGCGTTATTGGTGGATGCTATAGGATTCGGACCTATGACCCCCGCCTTGTAAGGGCGATGCTCTCCCGCTGAGCTAAGCATCCGCGTGAGGCGCTACCTTAAAAACGCGCCCCATAAATATATCATTGACCCCTTGGACCGTCAACGAAAAGAAAGCCCCTTTTTAGGGGCTTCCTCGTTTTTCGGTTATTTGCTCTCGTATCCAGGCTTTCCGAGAAGCTTGAACATGTTCTTCTTATAGATTTCGACCCCGGGTTGATTGAAGGGGTTGACGCCATTTAAGTAAGCGGACATCGCACAAGCGCGCTCGAAGAAATAGAAGAGATAGCCCAGATGATAAGCATCCATCCGCTCGAGTTCGAGCACGACGTTATCGTTATGGCCATTTTCGACGTGGGCGGCTAAAGTGCCTTCAAAGGCCCGGTCCTGAATGTTGCCTAAGCTCCGGCCTTCCAGGTAATTGAGCCCATCCAAATCCTGATCATCGTGCGGGACTTTGACGTCGTGGCGGTGGTGGCTTAAGTGGAGGGTGGTTTCAAAGAAGACGGGGCTGCCGTCCTGAATGAATTGGCCGAGCGAATGCAAATCGGTCGTGAAAGTGGCCGAATCGGGGAGTAATCCCTTCTTGTCCTTGCCTTCCGACTCGCCATAAAGTTGTTTCCACCATTCGCCGATCTGAACGAAGCCTGGGACGTAGGTGATGAACATTTCGACCGCTTTATGGTAATGGGCGTACATCTCCCGCCGGATCACGGCGTAACGATACGCCTGGTTGCTTTCCAAGTTCGGATCTTCGCAATCGAGGCGGCAGGCAGCCGATCCCGCTAAAATCTCGCGGGGATCGATCCCAGCGCAGGCAATCGGGAAAAGCCCGACCGCGGTCTGAACCGAGTAACGGCCTCCGATATCATCGGGGACGACGAAACGGACATAGCCTTCTTGCTTAGCAAGAGTGTAGAGCGCGCCTTTCGCCTTATCGGTCGTGGCGATGATCGCTTTGCGGGCGGCTTCTTTCCCATCGCGCTTCTCAAGCATTTCCTTGAGGAGCCGGAATGAGACCGAGGTTTCGGTGGTGGTTCCGCTCTTGGAGATGACGTTGACCGCGAATTTCTTATCTTTCAAATAATCGAGGTGCTGGGCTAAATAAGTCGGATCGAAGGTTTGGCCGAGCCAAATGACTTCGAGTTTCTGATTGGGAAGGACCCCATTGATCGCTTCGATTGCGGCCCGAGCGCCCAAATAGGAACCGCCGATTCCGCAGACGACCAAGACGTCATAATGCTCGCGGACATAGGCGGCCTCTTTGATGATGGCCTCCAACTCTTTCTTGTCGTAATTCACCGGCCAATCGACCCAGCCGAGGAAATCATTTCCCGCGCCGGTCTTGTTCACGATCATCTGATCGATCGCATTGACCTGCTTCTGATAGGCTTTGAAGTCAACGCTGTTGACCAAGCCTTCCGTCTTCACTTCAATGACCATCTTTATTCTCTCCTAAGGCATTTTCTGCCTTGATCCAATCGGGCAAGGACGCTTCGAGCGCTTTGAAGTCGACCTCCGCGGGGTCGATCTTTTTGCGCTTAAGGGCTTTGTGGCGGTCGTTCGCCGTCATCGCCTTGAGCGAGACCTTGACGTTTTGGGTTCCCGCATCGACGGCGATGACTTTGACCTGATATATATTACCAACCGTGACAAAGCTTGTGAAACTATGAACGAAATTATTCGAGAGTTCGCTGATATGAAGTAAGCCGGTCCAGCCTTCATCGAAAAGGAGAATCGCGTAGTGGGGATAGACCCGGACGACCGTGCCTTCATAAATTTCGCCGACGTTAGGGAGATTCATTTTTTCCTCCCGGCCAAAAAGAGGGCGACATCTTGCTTCGTAGTGATTTTGATGTTGGCGGTGGAACCCAAAACGATCGCCGGTTTCTTTTTGCTATAACACGCGATCGAGGCATCGTCGGTGAAGACGAGCTTCGGCTTCTTCCGAGCCTTTTGATGGGCTTTGAAGATCAAGTCGAATTGGAAGGTTTGGGGGGTCTGGGCTAAATAGACGAGCTTTCGCGGGAGATATTCCCCGGCCTTTAAGCCATCTTCACTATAGATCACGGAGTCGGTTGAAGGGATCGCGGTGACCGCGGCGCCATAATGGGTGGCGGTATCAAGGTTAGCTTTAATCAGGTCGCCGGTGAGATTGGGCCGGTCGCCATCGCAAATCAAGACGATATCGTTATCTTCGATCCCGCGATCTTTAAGATAGCAAAGGGCGTTCCACACCGAGTCTTCGCGTTCAGTTCCGCCATCGATCACGGCCGAGACTTTGCGGAAACGATAATCGGAAATGACATCTTGGGTTGCCTTGCCAAAAGCGGCGGCGGTCACGACGATCACATCATCGATATCGGGACTGTCGTTGACGGCTTTTAGGGCATAGCACATTAAGGGTTTCTCGCCGGCGAGGGTAAATTGTTTGGGCAGGCGGGAAGCGAAACGGGTCCCTAAGCCGCCCAATAAGACGATGGCAATATGTTGGGGAGTCGGGAGTTTCATACGCGCCCATTTTACACGCGCGGGGCCGAAGAAAAAAGGCGGTTCTTTTAACCGCCTTCGTTTTGCTGCAATTACTCTTGCACGGGGTTCTTATTTTCCCGGGTCTTCAGCGACTCATTAATCACGACGCCCTGAATGATCAGCTTCATGACCTTTTCGATTTCGGAGTTGGCCGAATAGTTCGCAGGGCAAACGTAGTTGACCCGGCCATCTTCGTAGAGGCCGCGGACTTTTGCTTCTTGGCCTTCCGGATAAACCGCGATCGATTTGCCGCCGTTATTCTTCACGATGATCATAGCCGGGATGTCGGTCATTCCATCGCCGATATAGACCATGTTGGAGTAGGGGATCCGGCGATCGGGCTTCTTTTCGTTGACCCCGATATCGTCGGTCGCATCATAAACGCCTTTGCTGATCCGGAAGAAGTATTGGGTCTTCTGGGTGTAATTGATCACGAGCTTCGGCCAAGTCGGATTACCTTCTTTGTCGTAAAGGAACTCACAAGCATAGAGAACCTTGAATTCATTGGCGATCGCCGAACCTTCGACGATTTCTTTGTTGCCGGAAGAAACGAGGTAATGCTCGACCCGGACTCCCGCTTCTTTGCCATAGTCGTTGATGCGCTTGAACCAGGTGAGAACGCCAGGGAAGAACTGGATGTTTTTGCCCATTTGATTGAGCCAAGCTTTATCCATCTTGATCCCTTTTTCTTTGGTGATTTTCACCATCATGTAGAGGTAGGAAAGGGTTCGTTCGCAGCCGGTTTCTTCGCTGAACTTTGTGGTGGCGCCCCAAAACTCGGCCGGGGTCATGCCCAAGGCCGGAATGAAGCCAAAATTCTGCATGTCGCTTTTGCTGAGAGTGGAGTCGTAGTCGTAGAGAATCGCAACGATCGGTTTTTTGTTCATAGGGTGTTTTCCCGATATTATCGGGAGCACTCCATGATACCAACTCGGAAACCCCCCGTCAAATCTATGATTTGCCTTGGCTAGAGGGACAGGGTAAAATTAGCGAGCAAATGGAACCGTGGCAAATTGTTCTCTTGATCGTGGTGGTGCTGCTGTTCTTTTACGTCGGCGTTTTGGTCTACGTCTTCTCAATGATCCGGGTTTTTAAGAGCAAATTAAGAGCCCATTTGATTGCGATGTCGGTCTTACTTTCCGAGAAAAAAGAAATGCTTTTGGGCATTCATTTCGAATTCGTGAAGGCCAAGGTCAAGCTCGATAAGGCCGATGCCGGACTCTACGACCGGGTCCAGCATTTGGCGATCAAAGCCCTCAAAGATAACGAAGTCGCGCCAATCGAACAAACTTTAAAAGAAGCCCAAAATCGTCTTAATTTCATTGCTCAAACGAATCCTTGGGCCACCAAAAGCGAAGACTATCAAAACGCGATGCGAACCTTGCACGATATCGATGTGAATTTCCGCCAGGCGATCGTGGTCTACAACAGCGATCTCAATGGTTATAACTACTGGATTCGCGTCCCCTTATGCCATGCGGTCGCTTGGCTATTCGGCAATCGGAAAAAAGCGCCGCTGAATTAAAAGTTCAATTCGTAATCGACCAAGCCATCGTAGAAATCTTTTTCGTGCGACACGATGATGACCGCGCCGGGATAACGCTCGATCGCGGCGAACAAGGCGTCTTTGGCCTTTTGGTCCAAATGGTTCGTCGGTTCGTCGAAGACCAAGAAATTGCTTTTCTTTTTGGTCATGATAGCAAAGCGGGCCTTCGTGGCTTCTCCGCCGGAAAGTTCCTTCATTTTTCGGAGGGCAAGATCTTTCCGAACGCCGACCGCGCCTAATAAAGTCCGAACCTCGGTGTTGTTCAGATCGGGATAGGCTTTCTTCACGTAATCAAATGGGGTCAGCTCGAGATCAACATCCTCGTCTTGGTTATAGTAGTTCACGTTGGTGCCTTCGAGCCATTTGTAGGAACCCCCCAAGGAAGGGATTTCGCCTAGGATCGTTTTGAGGAAGGTAGTTTTCCCCACGCCATTTTGGCCGAGAATCGCGATTTTCTCACCCGCTTTTAAGACGAAAGAGATCGGATCGAGCAAAGGTTTTCCATAGCCGATTACCAGTTCATCCACTTCGAGAGGTTTGGCCCCAACATCGTGGGTGAAAGGGAAATTAAAGAAGACACGCCCCTCTTCTTTTCCGGGGGCGTCCATCACTTCGAGATGCTCCAAACGGGCCCGATGACTCTTCGCGGCTTTGCTCGAAGTCGCCCGGACGATGTGCTTGGCGATGAAGACTTCTTCTTTCTTGATGTAACGCTGCTGGGCTTCGTAATTCTTGGCGTATTGCTCTTTGTCGAGCTGGTGTTGAATCAGATATTGGTCGAAGGTTCCTTTGTAGCGGGAAATCGTTTGGTTTTCGAGGACGAAAACGACTTGGGCGATCTTCCGAAGGAACGCTTCATCGTGGGAAACGACTAAGTAGGCTTTCGGATAGGCGTTAAGATAATCCGCGAGCCAGGCGACTTGGGTCTGATCGAGGAAGTTGGTCGGTTCGTCCATGATGAGGACATCCCGTTCTTCGAGCAGCATCTTGGCCAAATAGGCTTTTTCGCGTTGGCCGCTCGAAAGAAGATGCAACGGGGTCTCTAATTGTTCTTTTTGGAAGCCGAGTCCATTGGTGAGGCGTCCGACTTTTTCTTGGAGGGCGTAGAAGTCAGCGTTCGTGAGTTCGTCCGCGATCCGTTGGGCCTTATCGAGCAGTTTCTCATAACCATCCGCTCCAGAGGCGGCTTCCTCGTAGTACTTCTCCATCTGCTTTTCTTTGGCGAAAAGATCCTGCCAGACCCCATAGAGATATTGGGAGACCGGCATATCCTGCTGGACTTTGAGCTGCTGATCGAGATAGGAATAGGTGACGTGCGGGGTCCAATAGACGAGGCCTTTATCGGGTTTGATGTCGCCGATCAAAATGGAAAGCAGGGTGGTTTTGCCAGAGCCATTCACCCCCACGAGGGCGCAGTGCTCCCCTTGATTGATCCGCATCGAGACTCCTTTATAGAGTTCCTTGTCGGAGTAATTGAATTCGATATCGGTGAGTTCGAGCAAAGCCATAACGAAAAGGAATATAGCATCATCCGCGGCTTTTGTCGTTAAAAAGCGGAAGGATTTGTCCCAATTCCGCGTTCAATTTGTCGGAGAAACCGCCTTTTAAAGGCGATCAAGGCTTTTGGGTCATCTCGAGGACTTCAAGCGCGTAGGTCGGAAGAAAGGGGATTATTCGCTTATTGCCAGTGAGGACAAAACCCTGTTTTTGGAAAAAGGAGATCCCGGCCGTATCCCCTTCGAGGACTTCAAGGCGGAACTTCCGAGTTTGATGATGGCTCAAGGCCTCGAGGCACAGCGCGGTCCCAATCCCTTGGTTTTCATATTCCATGAGGACGTTCAGACTGAGGATTTCGGCTTTCGAAGGATCGGTGGTGGATTGCTCGGTGAAAACGATGTAGCCCGCTGGGGAGTCCCCGTCATAGGCCATGATGATTTCATAGGGGATGTGATCGAGAATTCGGAGCGATTGCTCAATATCGACTTGCTCCAAAACCGCGGGCGGCAAAAGACCTTCATAGGCGGTTTGCCAGGTCTTCGCGCGGATATAAGCCCATGCCTCTTCGTCTTTGTCTTTGACGTAAGGGCGGATTTGAAAGCTCATGGGACAAGTCTTGATTCCGGCGAAAAAAAGTCAATGAGGAATGTGGATAACTCCACCAGATTACCCCACGAGAGTCAAAAAAGGACCGATCGAATCGGTCCTTTAGATTTCTGGTGCGGGAGAAGAGAATTGAACTCTCATGGGTTGCCCCATACGCCCCTCAAACGTACGCGTCTACCTTTCCGCCACTCCCGCGGCGAGGCTAATTATAGTTTTCGAAAGACGAATTAGCAACCGCAAATTATCAGCGGTTCATTAAGGGGATGATGAAGGCCTCGGCTAAGCCAAAGTAAATGAGCAAAGCCGCAACATCGGCCACCGTGGTGAGCAAGGGCTCGCTCATCAAGGCCGGATCCTTCTTTAACGCGGCGACGCCTAAGGGCAAACAAACGGCGATGACCTTGGCGACGATGATGGTAAGGCATAGAGCGCACCCGGTCACGGCAGCAGTGATGATCGCGAAGCGGAAGAAGTCGAAGTTCCAGCAATTCCCCAAGAAGATGTTTTCGTTGACCTTGACCCCATTCACCGGGATTTGCACGGCGACGATGCCCAAATATTGTTCCAGCAGGAACCAAATGGTTCCGAAAACTCCCACGATCAAGCCAACTAAGCACGCGGTTCGGAATTCTTTCCAAAGGACTTTGCCGAATTGCTTGGGCTCGAATTCCTTTAGGGCGAGACCCCGCACCATCAAAGTGGTGGTCTGGCCCCCCCGAATTTCCGCCGCCATCCATGAGGACGGGGAGGAACGAAGCCAGAAGCGGTACCGCCGCGATCTTCTCATCGAATTGCGAGAGGACCAAGGACGATAACGTCCCCATCACCAAGAGAATGACAAGCCAAGGAATGCAGCGCCACGCCATCTTGGCGGGGCTGGTCTTCAGATAGCCATCGTTATTCTCCGCGGGAGTCAAAGCGCCTAACTTTTCGATATCTTCGGTCGCTTCGGCGGTCATGACATCGACCGCATCGTCGATCGTGATGATGCCGACGAGCCGGCGGTCATCGTTGAGGACGGCGAGGGCATTGAGGTCGTAGCGGCGGAACATCTGACCGACTTCTTCTTGGTCGGTTGAGGTGAGGCAGCTCACGACGTCTTGATTCATGATGTCATGGAGGGTCTGATTCTTTTTGGCGAAGATCAAATCGTCGAGGTCGACGGTCCCAACGAAATTCCGTTTGGCGTCCCGCACGAAAATCGTGTAAATCGTTTCGGCGTCCTTGCCTTGATCGCGGATCTTGTCGATGGCGTCATCGACCAAAAGGTTATCGAGGAGTTCGATGTACTCGGTCGTCATGATCGAGCCCGCGGTGTTCTCCTTATAGTTCAAGAGGTAGTTGATGTCTTTCCGCATGTCCTTGTCGGCGGCTTTCAGAACCTTCGAGGCCAAGTTCGCCGGCATTTCGCCCACGGTGTCGGTGACATCGTCGGCGGCCTGGGTATTCACGATGGTGACCAGTTCCTTATCGGTCATCGCCTTCACGAGGTGTTCCTTGGCGCTTTGATCCAATTCGTCGAAGAAGTCCGCGGTGTATTTGCTTTCGACGCAGCGGAAAATGAAGATCAATTCGGTCGGAGTGAGGGCGTTAGCCGCTTCCGCGATATCGATGTCCGGGACTTTGATGAAAAGCTTTTGGATCGCTTTCGCATCTTTTTTCGCAATCAGGTTCTCTAATCGGGCCGTCGTGATTTTGGCGCGAGGGGCAGCCGGTTTGATTTCGGTGGTTTGGGTATTTGGTTCTTCCATAACTTGGCCAGTTTTCTTAACTCGCTAAAAGGATAGCCCCTTCTTCCTAAAGAAGGTAGCAAAAAAGCAAAAGGATAGCCCCCCGAACTTTTCGGACCTATAATGAACCCGTTCCAAAGGAGAAAATATGGAAAACAAAATCTTAGTTGAAACCAGTGCGCGCCATATCCATCTGACGCAAAAAGAGTTCGATTTTATCATGGGGGTTCCCGAAGGTCAGCATGCGGTTCTGAATAGCCGCAAAGAGCTCAGCCAGCCGGGCCAATTCGTGAGCGATGTTCGCTTAGATCTCGTGGGACCGGTCAATCCGAAGACCGGCAAAAACAAAGTCATTGCCGGTGTCTCGATTCTTGGACCTTTACGCGATCATAACCAAGTCGAAATCAGCGCGACCGATGCGCGGACGCTTGGCGTCGCGGCTCCGATTCGCCTCTCGGGCGACATCAAGGGTTCGGCTCCGATCGATATCAGCAATCCGCTCAACGGCAAAGTCCTCCATCTGAATGAAGGCGCGATCGTGGCGAAACGCCATATCCATATGACTCCGGAAGATGCGAAAGCCTTCGGCGTTAAAGATGGCGAAGCGGTCAAAGTCTTAATCAAACAGGCCGATCGCGAAGTGATCTTTGGCGACACCATCATTCGGGTTTCGCCGAAATTCAAACTCGCGATGCACATCGATACCGATGAGTCGAACGCCGCCAATGCCGGCGGTCTCGTCTTTGGCTCGATCGTCGATTGCGATTGCGATAAGGACGATTGCGGCTGCGAAGGCGGCTGCTGCTGCGGCAAGTAATTCCGTTTATGGAAAAGACGCTCGTCTTCCATCCGGAAAACGTCTGTTCGCGCGAAATGCGGATCAGCTATGACGGCGACACCATCACCAAAGTCGAAGTGGTGGGAGGCTGCCAGGGCAATCTCCGCGGGATCTCCTCTTTGCTTAAAGGGATGAAGATCAGCGAAGCGATCGAAAAGCTCCAAGGAATCGAATGCCATGGTTCCCGGACCGGACTAACCTCCTGCCCCGACCAAATCAGCATCGCCCTTAAGCAAATCGAAGCCTCGAAATAACGCCGATCGAAAACGAAGGTTCCGCCCGAGCGCGGAACCTTTTTTCTTTTCCCTCGATTTGGGAGGTCATTTTCCTTGAAAGCCACCCTTGATCTCGCTAGGATAGAGCCACGACGAAAAGTCGGACATCAAGAAGCCCCGTCAAAGTGACGTATCCAGGGGGCTAGCAACTCCGCAATAGCGGTAAGTGCTCGTCACTAGCTTCTAGCCCACTAGAAGAACGATG
>MVZL01000036.1 GCA_002068375.1 Tenericutes bacterium ADurb.BinA155 | reverse complement strand
TCGGCGGTTCCGCGTTCTCCGGCTGCACCGGACTTACGTCGGTTAGCATCCCCTCTTCGGTGACCTCGATCGGCGGTTCCGCGTTCAATGGTTGCACCGCCCTGACTTCTGTGGTTATCCCCTTTTCGGTGACTTCGATTGCGCGGGATACTTTTGCTGGCTGCACCGGCCTTACTTCTGCCCTTATTCCAGAATCCGTGACCTCGATCGGCGATGGCGCGTTCTATAACTGCGCTGGTCTGACGTCGATTAGAATTCCCTCTTCCGTGACTTCAATCGGCTATGACGCATTCTTCGGCTGCACCGGTCTCGTTAAAGCGGAATTTGACTCTATCGAGTGCCTTTGCAAGATCAAATTCGGATTTCACGGATGGCATGCCAATCCTCTTTTTTACGCCCACCACCTCTATGTCCATGGCGATGAGGTGACAAACCTTGTCATCCCCTCTTCCATTACCGTGATTGGCGATGACACCTTTCAGGGCTGCAGCAGTCTTACGTCGGTTAGTATCCCCTCTTCAGTGACCGCGATCGGCGATGGCGCGTTCGATGATTGCACCGGCCTCACCAAGGCCGAATTCGCCTCCATCGAGTCCCTTTGCTCAATCTATTCCACATACAATGGTTCCAATCCTCTTAAACTAGCCCATCACCTCTACATCGGCGGTAGTGAGGTGACAAAATTGGTCATCCCCTCTTCGGTGACCTCGATCGGCGAAGACAACTTCAAGGGCTGTACTGGCCTTACGTCGGTTAGCATCCCCTCCTCCGTGACCTCGATCGGCCGTGGCGCGTTCAATGGTTGCACCGGCCTTACCTCCGTGGTCATTCCTTCTTCCGTGACCTCGATCGCACCGGAAACTTTTGCTGACTGCACCGGCCTTACTTCTGTCCTTATTCCAGAATCCGTGACCTCGATCGGTGGGGACGCGTTCCTCCACTGCGCCGGACTTACGTCGATTAGCATCCCCTCTTTGGTGACCTCGATCGGCGATGGCGCGTTCCAATGTTGCACTGGTCTGGTCTCGATCGTCATCCCCTCTTCCGTGACCTCAATTGGCTCTTTCGCGTTCTCCAACTGCACCAGCCTGACTTCGGTTGTCATTCCAGGATCCGTGAAAAAGATCGGTGAGGGCGCGTTCATGAATTGCACTCATGCCATTATTTATTGTGAAACGGTTAGGAAGCCAACCAGCTGGGACGCTTATTGGAATGAAGGCCGATTGGGTGACCAAGGCGGAACCATCTATTGGTATTCCGAGACGAAACAAACTGGTTTTTGGCATTACGTTAATGGCGTGCCTACGCTCTGGTAAAGATCATAGCGATGATCTAGGGACTCTTGATTGAGTCCCTTTTTCTTCTTGTGGGGGGACTCAAATGCCCTTTTTGGCAACACTTCAAATCCCCTTTTCAATTTTTATTTCCATAGTTTTACGTATCTTTGGAATAAGGGTAGGGGGGTCTTTAAGACCAAAGCCGCCACTCCCTGAAAGAAAAGAGATTTCAGATGGCCAACGCCCAGAGATTGCTTCTCATCCCAATGAGCGGGCAGTCGGCTGCCGATCTTCATTTGGGAGATATACCTGCTTGACGGGTATATGTCCTTAGAGGATACAAAGATCATGACCAAGAAAGCATCCTTCCTTCCGACTCCGACCTTCGGAGAGTTCTTATCGAAAGAGTATATGAAGCCTCTTCATCTTTCCGCTTACCGTTTAGCGAAGGATATTTATGTTCCCGTCTCTCGGATTCAGGATCTTCTCCATAACCGCCGCTCCGTCACGGCGGACACGTCCTTACGGCTTGGCCTTTATTTTGGAGTATCCCCGGATTTCTTCCTCAAGATCCAAAATGATCTGGACCTGCGGAAAGCCAGAATCCAAGCGAAAGACGAACTCGCCTCCATTAAACCCTATAAAAAAGCCTAGGGTCGAAATCACTGAAGTTCGATGAGACAAACAAAAAACGCCATCGCTGGCGTTTTTGCTTTGTCACCGAGGAGAGCGACACCCTCGAACGCTGACTCCGCCTAAGCCCGAAGCTTAGACGCGTCGTGGTCGCACGCTCAATTTCCACCTGAGACAAATTTAGTATACACCGCTAAGAGAGGAGAGGGGGAACCGTTAAGAGAACCGAATTCGGCCGCGTTAACTCTTAAGGATTTGCTCCTTCAGTTGGGCGAGCTCCGCCTGAACCCGCTCATCGGGATCCTCGTGATAACACGCGAAGACATCGAAAGGGTTCAGATAACCCTCTTTCATGAAATAAGGACCGTGGGCAAATAAGGAAATAACCTCGGTCGAATCCAGAAGCTTCGCCCCTTGGTCCATCCGTAAAATCTCTGAGGTGATCCTCGGGTCTTTTTCGTTCAAGCAATAGCCTTCGCTACCGCAATTCAGGTTGGTCCAATGGCTGAGCGAGGCTTCGACGCCCTGACCGGTTCCTTTTAAGGTTCCTTTCGGGAGATAAAGCGTTTGCACCCGGGGATCGAGCAAGCGGGATAGCCCCGTCTCCAGATAGGAACGTTTATCGCTGATCCGGGCCCATTTGGCCCCGGTATGAAGACCGCTTTGCTCGAGGAGCCCTAATCCCAATAGGACTTGATTCTGTAATCCGATATTGGCCCTAGAAAGACCTAAGACCCTCTGAAGTTCCCCTAAGGAATAGAAACGGTAAGGGGCAAGAAGATAAAAGGAGTAGACCGCTTGGGAAGCTAAGGTCCACTTTAGGGGGATCTCTTTCTTCGAAAGATCCACATTCGCCTTAAAGTTTGGAATGAAAATCTCGCCATCCCGGAGGATGAAGGCCTGGCTAAGGCCCATCAAGGTTTCTTTGCCCGCCCGGGGCAAATCATCGAGATAGAGGACATAAGGTTTCGGGGTTAACGCTTTCAAGCTCCCTAGGAGCGGATAGAGACTTGGCCAATCTAAACGGGCCTTCGCGACGAAAAGGGTCCAGTTCTCTCCAAGCGAATAGCCGACAAAAGAAGACTGGAGCAGTAACGAGCCTTTCGTTAAAGGAAAGGGGGTGAGCTTCTCCTTAGGGAAACAAAGCGAAATCAAGTGAGCCATGACGGAATCCATGCATCTATAATACACTGTAATATAACTATAATACAGTGAGGAAGATGCCCTTTCTCACCTTTTATATAGCCTGGAATTTGCCCTTTGGCCCCAAAAAGAAAAAAGGCGAGAAGGTTTTCTTCTCGCCCTAAGATAAAAAGCGTGTTTGTTTCTTAGCAAGCCCAGTTCACGGTGAAGGACTTGAAGTGAGCGGTATTGCCAATTTGCTTCGCGGTGACCTTAAAAGCAATGGTCTTCACGTTACTGAAACCTGAAGCGGTGACGAGACTCGTATCGCCGCTTCCGGGGGTCACGGTTGAACTATAAGCGGTTGGGGTCCCTAAGGAACCGGTTAAGCCGCTCTCTGTTACCGCAGCACCTTCCGTAAAGCTTAAGGAATTCGGATAACCGATGAAGGCCAGGGTGCAACGGGTTCCATCGGTGTAGGCCGAACTCTCACCAGCGACCGTAACGCTAGTGATATTCATCGCCGAGACAAAAAAGGTTACGGAATTTCCGACCGTACCGGCATCCCAAACGAGGATGAAATCATAATATCCAGTGGATTCTTTACGGACCTGGCCAAGTTGCATCACTCCGCCATCGGTGCTCACGGCCGCGGTCATCATGCCCCCATGGATCTCTCCGACGTTCTTATTTAAGACGAGAGGGATCGCAGTAGCAGTTCCATCGGAGAAGACTAACGATTTGGCGCTCGGGGTCCCCTCGACAAAGCGGGGATCCTTCCCATAAAGATAGGAAGCGGTGGCGACCCCAGCGACCGCTAAAACGGAAGTGAGGGCGAGAAGAGATAATCGCATCATTTTCTTGGACGGATTCATGTTTATAATTCCTTAATACCGAGGGGTATTCTACTCGCCATTAAGCGGACTTTCACGGAAAAAAGAATGGGGGATCTTCCTCTGATCTTCTTAGGACGTTTCATCAGAATTAAGTGGGCTCATTTTTCCTGCAGCCATGGGGCAGGTTAAACCTAAACTCCCTTGAAAAATGTGACGGAAGAGCCAAAAACTCCCTTGAAAAATGTGACGGAAGAGGCAAAAACTCCCTTGAAAAATGGGCGAGAAGGGGAGAAAACGGGCATTGCGAAATCGCTGCGGACGGTCCTTGGCGATTATTCGCGTTATCACGTGAAAGCCAACTATAAATTGGTCGATGGCAATGTCGGAAACGATGGCTTAGTTCGGACGATTCCTCAATACATGGCGTGCCTGATTGACTAACCGAAAGCGGGGCGATCTCACCCTTTTTTCTTCAGGTCTAATTCCAATAAAAAGAACTTGGCGTTAGCCTTGGAGAATAATTCCGCGGTCAGCGACGTCGACTTCTGCTTAGTCTATGGCCAAGGCCATACCGAAGCGGAGCGGAGCGGAACCGCCGCGAGCAACGTCATCGCTTGGGTCAGTTCCGTCTGCGCTTAACCGAATAACAAGAGCGACCCGAAGGCCCATCCTTAGCGATGGGCTTTTCTTTGGGCTTATGAGTTAAGAGAAAGGACCTTCTTCCTAAGGCGAAAGCTAAAAAAGACGGGAGGGGCTGAAGGTCCCGTCCCGTCTTCCTCAAGTAGTCTCACTCCGGGGCGACCCCGTATTTGACTTTATCCGCGGCGACTAAGCTATAGCACCAGGAACCGGGTAAGGTCCTCGCTCCCAAAGCAGCCGCCTCTTCCATCGTATATTGGACATCCACCTCGATCGTATCGGCATCGCCATAGAAGAGGTCCGTTCCTAAACTCGTAAGGGTATTGGGCAGATCAATCTTCTTGAGGGCACGGCAATACTCTTTCAATAGGAAAAACGGGAAGGCTCCTTCCCGCCTTTAAGATGAGAAAGTGCAAGTTAGCAAGGATGAAGAAGGGACTATACTAAGAAAAGAAATATAACTATGGCTACCTTAATCTCGTCTTATCGTTGCTGTGCGACCTGTTCCCATTGGTGTGGGCATTCGAGTGGGAACGCTCTCGGGAACCTCGTCACCTATTCTTCCGGGGATTCCGGTCTTTGTAGTGGGGGAGGAATGAAGGGAGCGGCTATGCCCGCCTTAGGTTCCTGTTCCCATTGGACGAAGCGTTTCTAAGGCGCATCAGACCCTGGAGATCCCTTACGCGGAGGTTCAAGAAACCGGAGCACCATTCCTTCGGTCTCTCAATGACCGAGATGATATACGAGTCATAAGCCCAAGGGATTTCAATGACGGGCAATCTTTTGATCATGGTAAGTAACATGGTAAGAAACATGGTAAGTAACATGGTAAGAAACATGGTAAGTAACATGGTAAGAAACATGGTAAGTACTTGGTCAGCATTGCTAGGGAAACCGAGAAACGTTGGCCACAAAATGGGACAGCGTTTTATGAAGGCTCGAGGAAACAAAGGAATCTTCTTTAGGCCTTTTCTTTTTTTGCTCTTCTAATGGAAAGCAAGGCTTTTTATGACAAATTGTTACTCCAAAAAGGCCGGTAAAGTTTATAATCATTGAAAACGTATGGGTGGCTTTGGAAGGTTTGTTTTGAAAATGTTGGTGGTGACGGCCCTGATTTTTGGGATGCTCGCCATCTACGGAATCTTCAGCTTTTCTTATGGGTTTGCTTCTTCGTCTGGGCCCTCTTCAGGTTACGAGCTTTTGACGGTGACCCAAATCAAGATTTGGCAGAACATTGGTTCTAAAGATAATTACAGTTTCGTGGCGATTACCAATACGGGCAAAGCCTATCTCGGCAGTGGGACCCTCGACGATATTTCAACCTTAACCGGCGTCCTCTATGTCACCAACAAGTCTTCCTATTCGCAGATTTCGATTGCTTGGTGGTTCGTTTTCCCGATCCTTTCTTTGATTGTCCTTTGCATCCCGGGCCCTCGTCATCACGTGACGATCACTCAAACGGGCGAGCAAGAAGGGCCCAATCTATCGCGGGTCTCTGATATGACCGCCGTAGCCGCGCCAGCGCCAAAAGAGCCGACGCCCGCCCCAGTTCCACCCAAGCCTTTGACTCCGGAAGAAAAAGAAGCGATTGCCCATCGTCATCGCAAGACTGGTTTGATTTTAGGCATCATCAGTTCGACCGTTGTGACCGGAATTGTGATCACGGTCGCCGTCACGAACTCGATCGCCAACAAGAACAAAGAAATCGCCGTGAATTCGAACAGCTTATCTCCGGCGGGTCGCACCCCGTTTATTTTGGGTTCCATGACTTCACCGCTCACTTCGGCCAGTTCTATTTCTTCGAGCCTTTCGTCTCATGAAGTCGTCGATGTTTATTACTCCTTTTCGAATCCCTATGACAGCACGATTTCGATCCCGAATACGGTTAAAGACCTCGTCATTTATAACGCGAGCAGCCGTTACGCCTACTTCTCGTTTTCCGTTCCTTCGGGTCGGACGACAGCTTTGACTTTGGGGTTAAGCTCTATCCGGGCAAGCGATCTTCTTTTCCAGTCGAATGCTTCGTTTGATCTCAACCTTAAATTCTCTGGATCCAACGACGTCTCCTATCCGAACGCCACTGAGACCGGAAGTTCAAGCTACTATGTTTTTGATGCTCCGAAAGTGAATCTCAGCCTTATCGCCGCGGGTGATAAGTCCTCATTTACCATGGAGACCAAAGACGGAGCGAGCGGAAAGAGTGGGACTAACGGGCAAACCTCGACAGTCGTTGAAAACGATTGCAACGGGACCGATGGAACCCCGGGCTATTCCTCGGTGAATGGCTTCCGGGTCAAGACGCTTAAGCTTCTTGACTCTTCAGCCGATTCCGTCTTCTCAGTTTCGACTGGGGATGGCGGCCGCGGTGGCAATGGCGGCAAGCATGGCTGGTTTATGGGAGTCTTTGGACTTTGGAGCCATAACGGAAGAGATGGGACTCCAGGAGCTGGAGGCACGGCAGGCCGGCCGATTTACGTTGCGAATGGATCCGTTACTTATAACGGCAGGAGCGGCAGCGTTTCTTCGACGGGAAATTACTCCTCAGGGTGCTTTAAATTCATCCGGGGCGAGAACGGGGCTAATGGGGTCGTGAATAGCTAAGCCCCATTGATTGAATCAAATAAAAAGTAGCGACCGTTCGCTACTTTTTTAATTTACTGACGATGAGCTGATCGGCCGGGCACCAATCTTCTTCTTGAAGGTCGGATTTGGCTAGCCAAGCTTCGGCCATATGAATTCCTTGTTCGATCTCAAGACGTCCTGTTTTAACGTGACAAAGGAAGACATCCATATCGAGGATGAATTCCGGATATTCGTATTGAACATTCATGAAGAAAGAATCGACGACAATTTCGGTGTCGAGTTCTTCTTTGATCTCACGGACAAGAGCCTGCTCTGGGGTTTCGCCTGCTTCGATTTTGCCCCCAGGGAATTCCCACTTTCCTTTAAGAAAACCATAAGCGCGTTGGGCCGCGAAAATCTTCGCGTCTTTTTGAAGAATTGCCGCGACGACTCTAGTTCTTTTTTTCGTCGACGTCTTCGATTCCGAAGTCATATTTGTATCCTTCCGGTACTTCATTTTTAAGCACGATATCAAATAGGAGAGCATGGGCCGGGTTATCGCTCACGCGCGGATTGGTCAAACTTCCTTCGCCAAGGTAGATAAACGGGGTTTCGATTCCGTCCTCTTTCTTGACCTTACGAGCAAAAATATGAGCGACGCCTTGTTTCATGAGACGGAGACCCTTGGTATTCGTTAATGTCGTCTCGGTTTGACTCTCCCATTGGAGGATCTTGTTCGAGAGGAAACGGTCCTTATATTTCAGGCGTTCCTCGGGCTGGCTATCTTTGTTGAGATTCACGAAAAGGCAGAGGTCACGACCATGATTCAAGTAGTGGACCCCGGACATATAGAACATGTTGTCGTTATTGAGCGCCATGAAGGCTTTCGGTCCGGTATACGGCGCATAGAGCTTTAAGAGGCCGGGCTTCGTGGAATATTCGATCTGATAACGTTCTAAGCCATAACGGAGCAAGTCTTTGATCCAGTTCCCAAAGGTTTCGGTCGCGACTTCAAAGGTCAAGGTATAGACGGCGCCTTCGTGCTTAATCAAAGGAATGAAGGAACCGGTGTGCGTGAAGACGACTTGGTTTTGAAGAACCTTTAAAGCGTGGTGGAAACTTTCGATATCAAAGCCTTCGCTTTGCTTGCAGATTTCCTCAAGCTCCGCTTCTTTCTTTTCGCCTTCAAGCAAGGCTTGGACGATCTCGTATTCATAAGGACGGATCAAGGGTAAAAAGAACGAAAGAGTCCGAATCACCGCGACTTCATCGGGATTGAAGAAGGGGACGTTCGGCTCTCCGATCTTTTCAAGGAAATCATAGTAGGATTCGTATTTCCGAGTGTAACGGAGCAAGTCCGCGGAGACTTCGGCGTTAAGGAAATCGGTGTGCATGGGGAATTCGCCGGGTTTGAGCTTCAGATATTCTTTGAAGTTCTGATAATCGGCTTTGAGGAAATTGATCTGGTTGAAGTTCGTGTGCTCGATGGAACGAAGAATCTCTTCTTCGGAATCCTTATCGAAGTGAATCTCGAGGCCCGGGATCGCAATCGCGCTGAAATCGGTCCGAACGTGATCGGCGATCGTCCGTTTATCGACGGTCCCGGATTGACTCAAGGACCCTAAGGCCATCGCAATCTGGACGCTGCGGAGATAGGAATTGGCAATGAAGTCGAGGACCGTGAGGTATTCCTTATCCTCATAATGACGAAGACCGCGGCCGAGTTGCTGGATGAAAATGGTCGAGGATTGGGTCGGGCGTAAGAATAAGACCATGTTGATCGAAGGGATATCGATACCTTCGTTCAGGATGTCGACGGTGAAAATGATTTGAAGCGGCTTATCTTTGTCTTGGAGATCTTGGAAGGCTTTGAGGCGTTCCCCGGTCTGATTGGAGCCGGAGAGATAGGTACACTCGTATCCGAGCTGAGACATCCCCTCCGCCATGAGACGCGCATGCTCAACGCTATGGCAGAATCCGATGCAACGAAGCTTTTTATCCTTTTGCCGATACTTCTCAATCTGCTCTTTGATGAAGTCGCAGTGGAGCGAGCTCGCGATTTGAAGAATCGTCTGTCGCATCTTCTCCGGATTATCGACATCCTCATAAGAAATCTGGTTATCGTGGATGCCGTAATACTTAAACGGAACGATCAGGTTATTTTCTAAGGCTTCGCGGAGGCGGAGGTCATAAGGGACGTTATTGTGGAAAAGCTCATAGACGTTCTGCTCGTCCATCCGATCCGGCGTCGCGGTTAAGCCCAACATAAATTGAGGAGCGAAGTGCTCCATGATCGCCCGATAGGTTGAAGCGGCCGCGTGGTGGACTTCATCGATGATGATGTAGTCGAACTCATTCTTATCGAATAGCTCAAGATGCCGGGCCAATAACTGGTTCGAGGCGAAGATAAAATCTTTTTCAAGATCGTGAACGTCGCCTGAATAAAGCCCATAGGTTCTTGTGGTGCCAAAGACCCGCATGAACGTGGCCATCGCTTCATGAAGAATCGTGTCGCGGTGGACGATATAAAGAAGACGCTTTGCCCCAAAGTTCAAGGCGTCGAACGCGCTCAAATAGGTTTTGCCGGATCCGGTCGCGGCGACGACGA
>MVZL01000035.1 GCA_002068375.1 Tenericutes bacterium ADurb.BinA155 | reverse complement strand
AGACACGGCGACCGAACTTTTATTGAGGATGAAGCAAGCCGACTTCGATAAAGACCAAAGCGACTTCGCCGGCTATTACCGTTTCATCATCCAAACGGAAGACTATGTGAAAGAGGCTCCGAAAGATAGCGAGGGCATGCTCGCTCTCGTCTACATTGAGAAATTGATCTCCCTCATCATGAAAGCCAACAAGGAGCAGAATTCGCTTCGGGTCGGCGAGGTGGTGTTCGTGAATCTCACCGCGGCCTGGATGTTAATCTACAAGGAGCTTTATGGTCCCCGCTTCGTTGGGTTAAGGAGTTCCCCTTACTTCGAGGGAGTTGAGGAAGCGGCTTCCCGGATCCGCTGCGAAATTAACGAGTAACGAAAAAAGAGGCGGTATTCGCATACACGCCTCTTTTCTTTTGAACTATTAGATCTTCTCGATTTCCGAGAAGTCGACATCGACCGGAGTGCTTCTTCCGAAGAAGAGCGTCTCAACCCGGCACGCCCCAGTCGTCTTATCGATGCTGATGATCTTGCCTTCGGTGCCTTCGAGCGCGCCATGGATGACCTTGACGGCATCCCCGACGTTATAACGATCGTACATCGAGACATCGACCATGCCCATCCGCTTCAAGACCGGTTCGATCTCTTCGCGGGTGACCGGGGTCGGTTTTTGTCCGCCGCCGGAAGAACCAGCGATGCCGGTGACCCCCGGAGTATTACGGACGATGTACCAGGACTCATCGGTCATGATCATCTCAACGAAGATGTAGCCTGGATAAAGGTTGTGCATCCGGGTCTTGCCCGTCGGAAGTCCATCCTTTAAGACGGGGACTTCTTGTTCGGCGACGAGAACCCGCAGGATCTGGTCCTGCATGTTCATGGACACGATGCGCTTACGGAGGTTATCCGCGGTCTTCGCTTCATGCATCGAATAGGTGGTGACGATGTACCACTGTTTTTCGGCTAATTCTACTGCCATAAACTTTATTTGCCTCCAAAGGCGGTCTTAAGCTGGGAGATTAAGGAACCGGCGGTCAAATCTTCTAAGGCTAAGAAAATCGCAGCGAAAACGCTGATCACGATGACCACGATGATCATCGGAACGAGCTCTTCGCGATGGGGCCAGCGAACGCGCTTGCCTTCCTTCACGACTTCTTTGGTGTACTTAACGGGTCCAGTCATAAGAACCTCCTTCCCGTTACTTGCTCTCCTTATGGAGAGTGTACTTCCCACAATGCGGGCAGTACTTATTAAGTTCGAGGCGCCGGGCGTCGTCCTTGCGCTTGCTCACGGTGTAATTCCGCGAGAGGCATTCGGAGCAAATCAAAAAAACTTTTTCCCTACCCATAACCTCTATCCTAATATCAGCATAAAGGAGTTTATGCCTACCGAAGGTAGAAGTCAAACGTTCTTTAGGGGCTTAGCCGTTACCCGGTTATCGTGCTTAATGAGTCCCCGGACGAACTTGCGGTAACGCTCAAGCATGGTCTTTGCGGTGCGGCGAGGCATTTTGAGCTGACGGGCCGCTTCGTCATAGCTGAGCCCCGAGAGATGAAGTTCGACCAAACGGAGGACTTTCGGTGAGACCTGCTTCGGGAGCTTTGATATCTTCTCGAGGGTCTCGCAATAGTTGAGATAGATCCGGGGATCGTGGGGATCCTGATCCGGGGCGACCACATCGTGGAGCGAGAGGATCGAATCGTCATGGCCGCTGATTTTCGCATCGAGGGAGAGGACCTTTTGCTGGTTGGCCATAATCGCCCCCACTTCCTTTTGAATCTGATGCTTTAACGCCATCTGGAAATACGAAACGAAACGATGCTCGCCGAAGGTGTAATGGTTTTCGCAGGCGAGGTAAACCCGGAAATAGAGCGAACCGTAATCGCAAGGGTCGATCATCCGATACGTCGTCGGGGCCACCGCATTGCCATGGACGAAACGCCGCTGATAATAGCGGATCGCTAAAACGCTCCGCGCCTCCTCATTGCCTTCCCGGATCGCGAGAAGCAACGCTTCATCGCTCAAAGACGAATAGTCTGTCATAAAAAGACATCCTTTCTCCCTATAAGAGGGACTAGCAGGATGCCCGGCGAAAAAATCTTACTTACGGGAGCGAACGATTTCGGAGATTAGGATCGCGCTGGCGACCGAGGCGTTCAGCGAATTCACATGCCCACTCATCGGGATTTTGACAATGAAGTCGCTATTCTTAAGCACAAGCGGAGCGATTCCGAAACCTTCGGAGCCGACGATTAAGCCAATCGGGCTCTTGTAGTCCACGGTATCGTAATCTTGCTTCCCCGAGCCATCGCTCGCAACGATCCAGTAGCCGTTATCTTTGAGGGTTTGGATCGCTTGGGAGAGATTGCTCACCAAAGCGACTTTGACCCAGTTAATGGCCCCAGTCGACACTTTGGCGACGGTGGCGTTTAAGGGAACCTCGTTCCGTTTCTTGATGATGACGCCATCGACCCCGAAGGCATCGGCGCTCCGAAGGATCGCGCCGAAGTTTTGAGGGTCTTCAATGCCATCAAGGATCAAGACCAGCGGATAGGCCTTGCTTTTCGCGGACGAAAGAATGTCCGCGAGCGGGACGGCCTCGTAATCTTTGACGATCGCCACAAAGCCCTGATGGGAGGGATTTTTGGCGATCCGGGTGAGCTCGTCTTCATGGGAGAAGAGTTTCACCTCGACGTTCGACTTCCGCGCCTCTTCGATCATGGGATCATGTTCGAAGCGGTCCAAGACCAAAAGTTGTTGGAGCTTTTTGGCCTTCAGACTTTCGCGGATGGCATTCCTGCCATAAATAATCATATTCCTATTTTCCTTTGGTGGAAGTTCCGCTTTTAACTTTCGGTCGAAACCTTAAGCTCCAACGGGTGAATTGAAACGCGAACTTCATCGACGAAAGCGTTCACGGAGGCTTGGGAAGCGTAGCTGCAGCGCATCACCATCCGTAAAGCCGAAGCATCTTGATACGTCACCAGTTCGCTCGAGGTATCGCGGAGGTTGATGCCATAACGGTTCGCGATCTGAAGGATATCCTTCATGATCGGCTTATCGCTCGGGACAACTAACATAACCACCGGGTTCCGTCTGGAGGCGAATTTCTCGATCTTCCGCATCGAAACGAGGGCGATAAAGGCAATCGCGGTCGCAATCGCGGCGATCACAAAGGAGCCGGAGCCACAGGCGAGACCGATCGCCATCGCCACCCAGATGGTGGTCGCGGTCGTTAAGCCTTTGACCGAAACGCCATTTTGAACGATCGTGCCGGCGCCAAGGAAGCCGATGCCAGTCACGACCTGCGCGGCCAAACGGGCCGGGTCACGCGAAGAACCAGACGTGCCCGAGGAAGCGGTGAAAATCGAATCCCAATAAGCGAAGCCATAAACCGAAATGATCATGATGAGGCAGGAGCCGATCGCGACCAGTAAGTGGGTCCGTAAGCCGGCGGAGTGGCCATGGTATTCCCGCTCGAAACCGATGATGCCCGAGAAGACCGCCGAAAGAAGCAACGATAAGGTGACGAGCAAAAGGTTGCCCAAAATCATGAGGCCTTGCATCTTGGTCCCGAAGCCGGAATTGAACCAGCCGATGATGATTTGATCGATCGTATCCATATGCACGTCCCCCTTATTTTAGAGAATGCCCTTGGCAATAAGCTCTCCCCGTAAGCGATCGGAATTAGCGAAATCCTTGGCGGCTTTGTAGCCTAAATATTGGCTGTAGAGCGCGCGATCCTCTTGGGAGAGGTTAGGGTATTGTAGACCAAGACCTAGCACAAAGAAATAGTCTTTTAAGCGGACGAAGGATTCTTCGAGGGCTTCGAGATTTAACGGATTGCTCCGAAGGAGCTGGTTCGCTTTCTTGCTTTCTTCATAGAGGACCGATAAGGCGTTCGGGGTATTGAGGTCTTCGCAGATCGCGTCGAAAAAGGCGGATTCGTCCGGCTTCTTGATTGAGGAAAGGTCGACCCCCTGCAGTTGCAGTTTAACCGCGACTTGCTTATAAGTGGTCTTGAGTTTCTCGAGGTTCACCTGAGCTTCCTTGATCGTGTCATCGCTGAAGGACACCGGGGCCCGATAGTAAGCGTTCAGCATCATGAGGCGGAAGGCAAGGCCACCGTATTCCGCGACCACGTCCTTGGCTAAAAGAACATTGCCGAGACTCTTCGACATCTTTTCGTTATTGATGTTGATGAAGCCATTATGGAGCCAATAATGCGCGAGCTTATTGTGGTTATGGGCTTTGGCTTGCGCCATCTCGTTCTCGTGGTGCGGGAACTTGAGGTCGAAACCGCCGCCATGGATATCGATGAGGCCATCTTGGTCTTGGAAAATCGAGTTGATCATGACGCAGCATTCGGTATGCCAGCCGGGTCTTCCCTTGCTCCAAACGGTGTCCCATTGGATCCCTTCATCGGTCTTTTTCCACAACGCGAAATCGATCGGGGATTCCTTCTTGGAATTCACTTCGATCCGGGCGCCATTTAAAAGCTGCTCGGGGGTATTGCCCGAAAGTTCGCCATAGCCTTGGATCGAGCTGATCCGGAAATAGACATCGCCATCAACCACGTAAGCCGATCCGTTCTTCACCAGATCCTCGATGTAAGAAATGATCTGGGGCATATAGACGGTCGGACGGGGTTTCACGTCGGGTTGCAAGCAACCGATCTCATCGATCAAGGTCGCATATTCTTTGATCACGGATTCGGTGAGCTCGCCTTCTTTGACCCCGAGTTCTTTCGCCCGGGCGATGATCTTGTCATCGACGTCCGTGTAATTGCTGACGAAGGTGACTTTATAGCCTAAAGCGATCAGAAGGCGCCTTAGCACGTCGAAAACGATCGCGGGCCGGAAGTTTCCGATATGGGGCGAGCTATAGACGGTCGGCCCGCAGACATAGATCGAGACCTGACCGGGTTTAATGGGTTTAAATTCTTGGAGCTCATTGCCCAAAGAATTCCATAACGTGAGTTTATGCATAAATAAATTGTACCATGTTTCACCAGCCGTCCGAACCGAGGGCGGCTTGCGCGAGCTGTTTCGGCTTATTCACAACGTATTTCGGCATCTTGAGGAGTTCGGGTTTATAGAAGCCATAGCCCCAGGTGACGAGGCAAGAATCCATCCCGGCGTTCTTCGCGGTTTGCACATCGATGATGCTATCGCCGACGCAGAGGCAATCTTGGGGGCGCAATCCCGAGATCTCGAGGATTCGGATGATGAGGATCGGGTTCGGCTTCACCGGCTCGCCCCCCATGTTGCCACAGATCGAGACGAAGGTGTCTTTGCCATAATGGGCTTCGACGATGGCCTTGGCGAGGGCATCCGGTTTATTCGAAGCGACGAAGAGTTTGATCCCCCGCTCCGAGAGGAACTTCAAGGTCTCCGGAAGTCCATTGAAGGGCTTGGTATGAAGATCTTGGTATTCTTTGTAGAGCGGCATATAGGCGTCCTTCAACGCCTTGAACGCTTTCGGATCGTCGGCTTTTTCTTTCAAGGCCCGCTTCACCAGCATATCGGCCCCATCTCCAATAAGGTTATGGGCGTCCTTCAAGGAGAACTGCAAAGCAAAGCCCGTTTCTTTGAGGGCGTCATTGATGGCGGAACGGATATCCGGAAGGGTATCGAGCAAGGTCCCGTCGAGATCAAGAAAAAGAGCTTTTACCATAACTGTTGTTATTCTATAACAAAACCTAGGCGTTTGGGGAAAAACGAAGGAAGGCCTTTCTCTAGGGGCAAAACCCCCTCAAAAATCCCCTGCAAAACCCCACTCGAATACAAAAAGGCCCGCAAAACGCGGACCTTTAAGTTTTTGTTTCCCTTACTTCTTGAGGTCGGGGAATTGCTCCCGATCCTTGACGTAGGAGGTGTGCAGAAGCTCTTCGGCTTTCTCGGAACCATAGGAACCAAGATAGTCTTTATAGAGCCGGATGATATCGGGGTTATTATGGGATTGACGGACCACGCACTTCTCATCGATCGAATAGAGGATGTTCGCGCGTTTGGCCCGATAGGTATCGAGGATGTCGGGGTCTTCATTCGGAAGTAACGAAGGCTTCACGAACGGTTGACCGCCGCCATTGATGCAGCCGCCGGGGCAGCACATGATCTCGATGAAGGCGTACGGGGACTTCCCGGCGCGAACTTGATCGAGCAAGGGTTTGGCATTCGCCATTCCCGAGGTGACCGCGACTTTGACTTTGGTACCATTGATGTCGACTTCGGCTTCTTTGACCGCTTCTTGGCCACGAACCGCCGTGAATTCGACTTTGGCGTATTCTTTGCCAGTTAAGGTGTGGTAAGCCGTCCGAAGGGCCGCTTCCATCACGCCGCCGGTGACGCCGAAGATCGCACCGGCACCACTGTACTGGCCGAGCAAATCATCGTCGAACTTCTCTTGCGGGAGTTCATCCCAGACCATACCGGCCCGTTTGATCATGACCGCGAGCTCACGAGTGGTGAGGACCGCATCGACGTCGGGGAGTTTCTCCACCGCCGCATTCTGCGGGCGTTCCTTCTCGTATTTCTTGGCGGTACAGGGCATGATCGAGACCACGAAGACGTTCTTCGGATCTAAGCCATGCTTCTCCGCGAAGTAACTCTTGGTGATCGCGCCTTGCATTTCGTGCGGGGATTTGCAGGTCGAGACATGCGGAATGAGATCGCTATAGAAGAATTCCATATAGTTGACCCAGCCCGGAGAGCACGAAGTGATCTGGGGGAGCGGGCCGACTTTCTTGGTGATACGGTTGACGAGTTCTTGCGCCTCTTCGGTGATGGTTAAATCCGCGCCGAAGTTGACGTCGAAGACCCGGTTGAAGCCTAAGCGATGCAAGGCGGCGACCATCCGGCCTTCGCCATTCTCTTCGCCGATCTTCTTGCCGAATTCCTCGGCGATCGCAGCCCGAACCGCCGGAGCGGTCTGGACGACGACGAATTTGCCGCTCGCCATTGCAGCGTCGACTTTATCGATCTCGCGGTGCTCGGCTAAAGCGCCAGTCGGGCAGACCTCGATGCATTGGCCGCATTGGAGGCAAGGAACTTCAGCAAACGATTTGTTGAAGGCCGGGCCGACCACGGTCTTGAAGCCGCGGTTTTCGAAGCCAAGAATCCCAATTCCTTGGGCTTCTTTGCAGCGTTCGATGCAGCGTCCGCAAAGGATGCACTTGCTGGTATCACGGGTGATGCCGGGGGCAACCATATCGACGGTCGCCGGAGTCATCGTGCCGATGAAGCGGCCCGATTGGGCGCCGGTCACATTGGCGACGTGAAGGAGTTCGCACTGGCCATTCTTGACGCAGGTCTGGCAATCCTTGCTGTGGTTGGAGAGTAAGAGTTCGACCGAGCAACGACGGGCATTGACCGCCATCGGGCTCGAGATGAAGATCTCAAAGCCTTTCTCGGCCGGGACATCGCTGACCGGATAAACGCAGGAAGCAAAGAGCTTGCCGCCGCGGGCCGTCCGGATTTCGACTAAGCAAACCCGGCAGGAGGCTAACGAGCACTTGCCATGGTTCCAGTAGCAGAGGGTCGGAATGCGGTAACCGCAAAGCCGCGCTGCTTCGAGAACGGTGAGATTCGAGGGAACGGAATAAACCTTGCCCTCGATTTTGATATTGATGTTCGGGATATTGTTTTCCATGATCTCTCTCCTTTATCGCTTCGAAATCGCGCCGAAGGGGCAGCCCGCCATGCAGGTGCCGCACTTGATGCACTTCGATTGATCGATGACGTAGGGTTCTTTGCCAGGAACGCCGCTGATGCAGTTGACCGGGCAGTTCCGAGCGCATTTGCTGCACTTCTTGCACTTGGCCGGATCAATCACGTATTGCATCAACTTCTTGCAGACGTGAGCCGGGCACTTCTTGTCAACGACGTGGGCCTGGTATTCGTCCGGGAAGTTATTCATGGTCGAAAGAATCGGGTTGGCCGCGGTCTGGCCTAAGGCGCAGAGCGAGCCGCCCTTAATGACATTAGCGAGCGCCCTCATATCCTCCAAGGTCTTGGGCGTGCCTTGACCATTGGTGACTTGGGTGAGCATCTCGTATAAGCGCTTCGTGCCAATCCGGCACGGCGAGCACTTGCCGCAAGATTCCGAGCAGATGAAGTCCATGTAGAAGTGGGCGACGTCCACCATGCAGTTATCTTCATCCATGACGATCGCGCCGCCGCTGCCCATCATGGAGCCTTTGGCGATCAGCGAATCGTAGTCGATCGGAGTATCAAGATCCTTCTCGGTTAAGCAGCCGCCGGAAGGTCCGCCGGTCTGAATCGCTTTGAATTTCTTGCCATTAGGAATGCCGCCGCCGATATCAAAGATCAGCGTGCGGAGGGTGGTTCCCATCGGAACCTCGACCAAGCCGACGTTGTTGATCTTGCCGCCGAGAGCGAAGACTTTGGTGCCTTTGCTTCCGACCGTGCCGATCTTGGCGTATTCGGCCGCGCCAACGCGGATGATGTACGGAATCTGAGCGAGGGTTTCGACGTTATTGACGCAAGTGGGTTTGCCCCAAAGTCCCTTGATCGCCGGGAACGGCGGACGGGGACGCGGCATGCCACGTTTGCCTTCGATCGAATTGAGCAAGGCGGTCTCTTCGCCGCAGACGAACGCGCCCGCGCCTAAACGTAAGTGAGCGCGGAAGCTGAAGTCGGTGCCAAGAATGTGATCGCCTAAGAGGCCGACGGCCTCCATGTCTTTGATCGCGCGGAGCAAACGCTCGACCGCGACCGGGTATTCGGCGCGGACGTAGAAGTAGCCTTCATGAGCGCCGAACGCATAGCCGGCGATCATCATGCCTTCGATGACTTCGAACGGGTTGCCTTCAAGGATCGAACGATCCATGAACGCGCCGGGGTCGCCTTCATCGCCATTGCAGACGACGTATTTGATCTCGGACTTCTGATTGGCAGCGAACTGCCATTTCTTGCCGGTCGGGAATCCCGCACCGCCACGGCCACGAATGCCGGAGGCGAGGACTTCGTCGATCACCTGTTGCGGGGTCATTTCGGTCAAGACCTTCTTTAAGGCCTTGAAGCCATCATAGCCGAGCGATTCTTCGAGGAGGTCGGGGTTGATGACCGAGCAGCCATGGAGGGCGACCCGGAGTTGTTTCTTGTAGAAGTTGATATCGTCCTGGCGCACCACTTTCTGTTTGGTCGCCGGGTCGACATAGAGGAGGTTCTCGCAGATCTTGCCGTTGATCAAGTCATCTTCAACGATCTGTTTGACGTCGCTGACTTTCACGGTGTGATAGAGGGTATCTTCCGGGAAGATTTTGACGAAAGGTCCTTGCGAGCAGAAGCCGAAGCAGCCAACGTGGTTGACGCTGATCTTCTTCTCTAAGCCGTGCTCTTTGACCTGTTTTTCGAATTCGTGGAGGATCTCATCCGAGTTATTGGCTAAGCAGCCCGTGCCGCCGCAGATGAGGACGGCCCGTTTGCCGCCTTGGCCTTTTAATTTGGCATCGATGATGGCGGTGCATTCCTTGATGTTCTTATCAAGAACGGCCGCAGATTTGATTTGTTCCATTAGGCATTGGCCTCCATCGCTTTGTATTCGGCGAGAATCTTATCGACCTCGTCCGGGGTGACTTTCGGATAGACCTTGCCATTGACCGACATCGCCGGAGCAAGAGCGCACGCGCCCATGCAGCGGATCGCTTCGATGGTGAATAAGCCATC
>MVZL01000034.1 GCA_002068375.1 Tenericutes bacterium ADurb.BinA155 | reverse complement strand
CCGCCGATTTAAAGGCGATTCTTAAGGCGGGGATGGAAGCTCCTTCTGCCGTCAATAAGCGTCCTTACGCCTTCATCACCATCACCGATAAAGCGATCTGGGGACAGCAAGCCGAGGCGGTCGATCGGAGCACCGCCATCATGCGGGAAGCCCCGCTCAGCATCGCCATCATCGGCGATAAGAGCAAAATGCTGACCGATTTCTTCATGATCGAAGATGGGGCGGCCGTGATCGAGAATATGCTTCTAGCCGCCACCGCTTTAGGCTATGGCTCCTTATGGAACGGAATCCGGATCGGCGGCGAGAACCAAGTTTATTTCAATCAAGCCTTGGGACTCCCGGAAGATAAAGAAGTCCTCGCGATCCTCGCCTTCGGGAAGCCCGCGATGGAAAATCCGCGGAAAGACCGTTACGAAGAGAGCAAGATTCACGCCGAGAAATGGTGATTTAGACAATGACAAAAGAAATGGCGTGTCCTTCGGGAACACGCCACTTTTTTTATTTTAGACCTTTGAGGTGCTTCCGATCTTTCCACTTCGCGAGGATCCGGGGGTAATATTCCCGCCAAAGCTCCCCGACGTGCTCTTTGCTATAGAAGGTCGCGATCGCTTTGGCTTTCTCGCTATAGGTATGGTAATAGCTGGGGTCATTGGCGAGTTTCTTCACTTCGGCATCGAAGCCCGCGACATCGTGGGCGGAGTCGTAGTTGTCACTTAGGATCCCTTTATAAAGCTCAAGGTCGCGGAGCAAGATCGGCTTCGCCGAATTGGCCGCTTCCAAAATCGACATCGGGAAGAGCTCATCGAAGCTCGGCATGAAGAGGACGTCGCACATATTGAAGATCGCGTTCATCTTGGTCCGCTCGATGATGCCGATGAACTTCACGTTCGCCGGCGGGTTATCCATGATCGCCTTCAGTTCCTCATAGCCATCGGTCATCTTGCCGAAGCTGAAGCCCCCGGCCCAAACGAAGGTGATGTCGGGGTTATCTTTCGCGACTTGGATATAATCCTTGACCCCTTTTCGGGTCTGGACCTGGCCGCAGCCCATGATGACGAAGGCTTTCGGATCGATCCCGTATTGTTTCCTTAAGGCCAAAATCTCGGCGGGTTCGAGCGGATGGAAGTTCTCTTTCGAGACGTAGTTCGGGATATAGGTGATGTTTTCCCGCTTCATCCCGAGTTTCACTAACGGCTCAATGAAGATCGGGTTCACCACCACAATCTCATCGGCTTTCCGATAGGTATGGATCACGTAATGCTTGAAGACGGTGAAGTTCAGCTTGTTCATGTGGAGCGAGCCGTCGAGGGTCTGGGGGAGGAAATGGACATAGATCACGTTCACGTGACGGCGAGTCATCCTTAACCGATAGGTCGGATTCACGGTATGGACGTGATAGATCTCCGCCGGTCCTTTTTCTTTCCCTTCAAGAACGTTAAATAAATCGGACTGTTCTTTCACGAGTTCGACTTGCTCCATATAGGCGGAGCCGACCCCTTGGCCCGAGACCGAGGTCGCACTCGAAAGCATCCGAATGGTAATTTTTTGATTTTCCATAACGATAGTTTAGCATAGATGGGCTTAAGAAAAAGAGGAGAAGAAAAGCCCAACCGAATCGGCTGGGCTTCTCTTACAATTGACCTAATGGTGCCCTCACTCGTAGTCGAAATGGGGTCTCGTCCTTACCATGGACGCGTTCTACCGCTGAACTATGAGGGCATAACCGCGCAAGCTCGCTACAAACTTGCTCGGCGTGTTAGATTATAGCCAAGTAGGCTCGAGGTGGCAATAACTTTAAGCGAAAGACGTTTTACTCCAAGGCTTCGCCCATTAAATCGTAGACGAAAGCCCCGGTGATTTTGACTTGAACCACTTCGCCGATCTTGAGGGGTTTCTTCGAGGAGAAAGCGATCGAGCCATCGATGTCGTCGGGGGCGTTCCAGCGGCTCCGTAAGCCATAAAGTCCGTGGGCGGAATCGTAGGAAACGACCAAGCCTTCCATCACTTCCCCGATCCGTTTCTTATTGTTCTCGTAGGAGATCTTCTTCTGCAAAGCCATCAGCTCATCGAGCCGCTTCTTTTTGGTCTTCTCCGGAACCTGATGGGCGAAGCTATAGGCGGCGGTCCCTTCTTCGCGGGAATAGGTGAACGCGCCCATGTGGTCGAAGCGGATCGTTTGAAGGAACTCCAAAGTCTCCGCGTGGTCTTCTTCGCTTTCGCCAGGGAAGCCGGCGATGAGAGTGGTCCGGAGCACCGCATCCGGAACTTCACGCTTGATCGCCGCGAAAAGCGACATCATCTGGGCTTTATCGCCATGGCGGCGCATCGCTTTGAGCATATGGTCTGAGCCAGCTTGGACCGGGATATCGAAATAATGGGCGATGCTCCGCGAATCCCCGATCGTCTTGATGAGCTCCGGCGCGATTTCGTCCGGATAAAGATAGAGGAGCCGGATCGAGTAGAAGTCGAGGGCTTCTAAAGCCTTTAACAAGTCGACGATATTGGGTTTCTGCCCCTTGAAATCAAAGCCATAACGGGTGGTATCTTGGCTGATGAGCGAAATCTCTTTGATCCCTTTGGCCTTCAATTGCTTCGCTTCGGCGATGATCTCATCGAAGGGTCGGGAAACGAAATGGCCCCGGATATAAGGGATCGCGCAGAAAGCGCAGAAGTTATTGCAGCCTTCGCTGATCCGAAGGTAGGCCGAATAATCGGGGGTGGAAATGACCCGCTTCAAAGGATCGAGCGGGGCGATTCCATCCGATCCGACCAAATGAGATAGCAAAGCGGGCAGATCTTGGTAATCCCGTAAGGGGACGATCAGGTCCGCTTCGCGAAGCGAGGATTTGAGCTCCTCGTAGTAACGTTCCGCTAGGCAGCCCACCACCGCGACTTTCGCGTGGTATTGGGCCATCTCCAAAATGGTATCGATCGATTCTTTCTTGGCCGAGGCGATGAAGCCGCAGGTATTCACGATGATGAGATCGGCCTCTTTCGGGTCGTCCGTCAGGGCGAACTTCTCGCGGTCGAACATCGCCAAAATCATCTCGGAATCGATGAGGTTCTTCGCGCAGCCTAAAGAAACTAAGCCGACTTTGATCATCGGCCGTAGCCTTTATTGAGCTCCGCCAAATGATCGATCTTCGCGCTGAAACGGTCGAGCGAGAGGAGCCGCCAGGTCCAGTTGATTCCATCGACGACGCCGGGGACGTTGATCCGGGCGCTACTATCGAGTTCGAGGATATCCTGCAAGGCGAAGATCGCGTAGCCCGCTTTCTTCGCTAGGGCGTAACGGATGAAACGCTCATTGAGGGTTCCGGTCGTGAATCCCAGTTTGTTCAAGGCGTCGTTCCAGCTCTTTTTGGAGCCGTCATCAAGCTTATCGTAGAAGCCTTTCATCATGTCGTTATCGTGGGTGCCTAAGTAGCAGACGCTGTTCTCTTTATTCCAATCGACCCCGGGCTTATGGAAGACTTCGGCGTCGGTGAAAGTGAACTCGATCACGTTCATCCCCGGGAAATCATAATGGTCGCGGAGGGTTAAGACCTGTGGGCGTAAGTCGCCGAGGTCTTCGGCGATGATCTTCGCTTTGAGTTCCGGCTTCTTCGCGAGCAAAGAATCGAAGAAAGCATAGCCGGGGGCTTCGATCCATGCGCCATTCACCGCGGTCGGGCAGCTCGAAGGAATCTTCCAATAGGTATCGAAGGCCCGGAAATGATCGAGCCGGATGATGTCATAGATCTTCGCGTTCCCTAAAATCCGATTCTCAAGGAAAGCGAAATCGGTCTTCTTCAAAAGGTCCCAGTTATAGATCGGGTTGCCCCAGCGCTGGCCGGTCGCCGAGAAATAATCGGGCGGTACTCCGGCGATAAAAGAAGGCTGCAAGGTTTGGGGATCGAGCAAGAAAGTCTCTTGGTTCGCCCAAACATCGCACGAATCGAAGCCGACGTAGAAGGGAATGTCGCCGATGATCTCAATCCCTTTGGAATTGGCGTACTGATGGAGCTTTCCCCATTGACGATAGAGGGTCATCTGCAGCCAAATCTCGTATTCATAGTCGTATACATCCTTCTCGGCGAAACCCGGGCGGGTCTTGATCCAGTTCTTTTGCTCGGGGGCCCAATTATCCCAACTGACCATCGAGTTCCGTTTCTTGAAGAGGATGAATGCCGCCCAGTCTTTGACCCAGGCGTTCTCTTTGATAAAGGCGTCGAGGCACTCCGGATGCTTTTTCATCTCGGCTTCATAGGCGAGGCGGAGGAAATGGTCTTTATAGGCCTTCACTTCTTCATAGAGGATCCGATCGCTGTCTTGATGGAACGGCGGGACCGCTTCGATATAGCCTTGCTCCGTCAGTTCATCGAGATCGATATAAAGATCATCGAAGGCGAAGCTGCTGAACGGCTGATAGGGCGAGTGGCCATAGCCGAGGGGGTTCAAGGGCAGAATCTGCCAAAGCTTGAAGCCGCCTTGGGAAAGCAAATCGACGAAATGGTAGGCTTCTTGGTTGAAGCTGCCGATTCCATGACGGCCCGGTAACGATGCGACCGGGAGTAAAATTCCTGATTTTCGTGGTAATGCCATAAGTGATTAACCTCCTTGCTAGTGTATCACTTTGTCCTGGCGTAAGCGCGGGCGAGGCGTTGGTGCTTCCGCTTTTCTTTAAAGGTGAGATAGTCCAAATACATATGGCGATGCTCGAAGGGAAGATAGCAGAGAAACATTAAGGGGATCCCGATCACGATGATCGGCCCGAGCATCCAAAGAACCGGCACGAAGGTGAGGGCCCCGTTTTCGCCGGTGAACATGAAGAAAGGCGGGATCAGGACTTTGTAGAGCCCTCCTAAAAAGGAATCCATCATCGGATAAGGGCCGAAGGTGAGGCCGCCATTGCGGACGTTCCTTGAAAAGAAAGAGACCCAATCCATATCGATGAAGCCGGAGAGTTTAAGGAAGAGTTCATTGAGGAAGAGGAGCGTTTGGAAGGCCATGAAAGTCGCTGCGATCGCCCAGATTCGATGATAATTCAGCTGGTGGAATCCCGAAGAGACCATGAGGACGGAGCAGACGACGAGGGGGGCGTGGCAAAGGTAGAAGCGTAACGCCTCCAAAAGGTTGTTCGCATCCTCTAAAGGAATATTGAGAGCCCCGGTCGGATTCAAATAGACGCCGATCCCCGAGATGATCCCGATGAAGAACATGTAATCCTTCGACCAGGCCGGCCCCCACATAAAGATGAAGGGCGAGACCATGATGAGGAGGGCGCAAAGGTTTTCCGGGGTCGAACGTTTGAGGCTATAAGGGAAATCGGCGAGGTAGCTGGGATTAAGTTGTTTAAGGAAATGGAGGGCGAAATTCGTCCAGAGGATCGTGAGGATGAATTTCCGGGTGAAGGCTGGGCCCATCCGGCGCGAAAGGATGTAGGAAAAATAGGTCATCGCGCCGAGCAAGGCTAAAAAGAGCCAATACCAGAAGTTCCCGATCCGGACCGTAACCACGTTACTTTCCCCAGCTCGGCCCTCCGGCGACGACCGCGACTTTCACGACGTTCTTTTTGCCATAGATCTGGCCCATGTTAAAGACGAAATCATTGACCTTATCGGGGTAAAGGAAGCAGATGATCGAGCCGGCAAAGCCTCCGCCCATAATCCGGGCGGCCCCGCCATTAAGGAAACGTTCCGCGAGATCGAGCGCCTTTTGGGGCGAATGCTCGTAGTCGCCATTGGCGATCGTGTTCTGAAGCATGGTCTTGCTGCTGAAGCTCGAGAAGCGGATGCAGTTCAAGAAGGTGTCGACGTCGTGCTCCAATAAGGCTTTCCGGGCATCGAGGACCCGGCGGTTTTCATCGAAGAAATGCTGGGCGCGAAGCCTCGCTAAGACCGGGACCGACTCATTAGGCGAAGTGATCCAGCGCTCAAAATCGGCGGGATCGACTTCGCGGAGATATTCTTTTCCGAAGATCCGTTTCGCCACTAAGAACATGTCGCTAGGGATGCTGGCGTAGAGCGGGGTGAGATTGGCGTGGCTGCCTCCGGTATTCACGAGGACGATCTCTAAGGGCAAATCCCACTTCAAGTTCTCGACGATCGGATTCTCGGTCGATTTGAAATCGAGGTAATCGATCCCCCCGAAGGACGTGCCGACTTGATCGAGGAGCCCGCAGGGTTTCCCGAAGTATTCCCGCTCGGCGAATTGGCCGATCTTGGCCTCCTCTAACGGGGTGACTTTATCGGCGTTATAAAGGTGGGAGAAAATCGAAACGATCAAGGACTCGTAGCAGGCGGAAGAAGAGACGCCGGCCCCCGGGAAGATATCGCTCGTCAATGCGGCGTAGAACCCGCCGATCCGATAGCCCGCTTCTTTAAGCTTAAAGGCGATGCCGCGGGTGATCGCTAAGGAAGTCCCGGTTTCTTTCGGGTTCTTCTCGAGCTCATCGATCTTGAAGGAAAAAGACGGATAGCCTTCCGAGATGATTTTGATCAGCCCGAAATCGTTCGGCGCCACCGCCGCTTCGATTCCCATCGAAGCCCCGGCCACGAGGCAAAGCCCGTGGTTATGGTCGGTGTGGTTGCCGATGATCTCAAGCCGGCCGTGCGAATAGACGGTTTCGCTCTTAAGGTCGCCGAAAGTCTTGGTGAAGAGGCTCCGGGTTTTCTCACTCATAATTCCACTCCTTTAAGGAAAGTTAATAGGCCTTCTTGGCCTTCTTTCGTGTTCTTATAGACGCCGACGTTCATGAGGATGTGCTGGCAGACGTTATTGATGTAATCACGGACGGTGCCCCCATTCTTTTTGAGGTCGTTGATCATCGGGACGAAGTCCGTGAGATCGGGATGCTCCGCGAGGTACTTCTCCTCGGGGTATTTGTTGGCGATCACTTCTTCGATCAAATGGCCTTGGCGTTGGAGCCGGGCCGGAAGGATGAATAGGCCCATCGCTTCGATGAGGCCGATCCCTTCTTTCTTGATCATGTGATATTCGGGGTGGGCATGGAAAATCCCATCGGGGTAGGTGGCGTCGCAGCGGTTATTTCTTAAGATCAAGAACACTTGATAGGCATCTTTCAGCTTGCGGACCACCGGGGTCACGGTGTTATGCTGGCCGGTGGCGTCTTTTGCGATGATGCTATTGGCGGGATCGCTATAATCGTGCCAAGCGAGCACGATCTTATCCGCAACATCGAGGGCTTCTTCGCGCTTAGCGGAGTCAATCCGAATCACGGTGTCATAGAAGTCCAAGATATGGACTTTGACCTCCGGGTGCTTTGAAGTTGGAATGAGTTTACGGACTTTGCTCTTCATCACCGGCATCTCATGGCCGCCGCCCTGGAAATGCTCGTGGTCGAGGATGCTGCCCCCGACGATCGGAAGATCGCTATTGCTTCCGATGAAGAAATGCGGGAACTGATCGACGAAAGCGAAGAGCTTGCTGAGGATCCGAGGGCTGATCTCCATCGGGACGTGCTTCTCATAGAAGCAAATGAGGTGATGGGGATAGTAGACGTAAGGCGAATATTGGAGATACCACTTCTCGTCATCGAGGGTGAGGGGGACGAAACGGATGTTCTCCCGCGGAGGTTTGCTCTCATTGCCGGCAAAGCCGAGGTTTTCGTGGCAAAGAAGGCACTTCGGGTAGGAAGAAGACACCGCGGAGACGAGCTTAGCGATGTCCTTATTGTTCTTCTCGGGTTTGCTGAGGTTGATCGAGATCTCCAGGCTCGGGCCATCTTGATAGTCGGCGGCCCAAACGATGTTCTGATCGACTTTGCTCTTCGCGATGTAATTGTTTTTGATCGAAAGGTCGTAAAGATACTCGGTCGCTAAAGCGGGATCGACGTCGTAGTAAGCGCTAAAAGCGTCGTTCACTTGGCTCGGGAGCGGCGAAAGCAAGCCCATGATGTAGGCGATTTCGCGGGCGGCTTTCCCTTCTTCATAGCCCATCGACTTATTGAGGTAACGTTCCAAGGGTTCAATCACCGTATCGGGGACGGCCAAAGCGTCGATGGCGGCTTGATCGATCTCCCCGTCATAGGGGCGATCCCGCTTGAAGAGCTTCAGCAAAAGGTTCTCTTCATAGACCGCGTCTTCGGGGTCAAGATGAAGATGGCTCTTGGCGTAATAAACGATGTTCGCAATATCTTTTTCGATCATAGACGGTTCTCCTTTTTGCTGAAGACATATTCAACGAAGCGGGAATAGGGCTGGCTCGGGGTCACTTTCATCGTGCCCTCGTAATCCCCGGGGATATTCACGCATTCGAGCGCGATTCCACTATGGGGGCCTTCTTTGTGGCCGTTCGTTAAGGGCAAATTGAGCCGCGGATAGTTATCGCTATAGACCTGGATGCACGGATAATCGGTGAAGATCTCCATGAGGTAATGGTCGTTGCTCAAGATCGCTTTATGCTTCGTAAGCGGGCCCTCATCAAAGAGGAAGCCATGGTCATAGCCATGGGCTTGCGAGTTCAATAGATACGGATTCTCGAGGTCGTCTTTGATCATTTTGCCATGGCGGAAGTCGAGGCAGGGCGGGACGGCGGAAAGCTTTCCCGGGATCATATGGGAATCGACCGGGAAGAATTGGCTGGCCCGTAAGTAGAGGGTGCTTTCGCCCACGTGGCGGAAGCCGCCTAAATTCCAGTAGGTGTGATTGGTGAGATTGAGGGGCGTATCGGCATCGGTCGTGACGTAATACATCAGGCGGAGCGCGGGTTTCTTCGCGTAGGCTAAATAGGAAACCTTAACCGTGAGGGCACCGGGGTATCCCCCTTCAAGCGCGGGCGAAAGATAGGTGAACTCGGCCAGGATTCCTTCGGGGACTTCTTTGACGGCAAGGCTGAAGCGCTTCGTCGATAGGCCATGGGGTCCCCCATGGAGCGAAGTCCGGTTTTCGTTAGGCTCCAGCACGTAATTTTTGCCTTCAAAGGGCAGAAGGGAATTCGGAACCCGGCCCGCGATCCGGCCCGCGGTTTTCCCAAAGTAACCGGAATTCGGACCATTGAAATCACCAAGGTCCTTCGGGGCGATCGTCATCGGGGCGCCGGCGAAGCGGATCTCGATGATCGAGGCGCCGATCTCGGAGAAGGAGGCTTCAAGGCCGGAATCGCTCCGGAGCCGGAGAATGTTGTACGACTCGTGCGGGATAATCTGATATTTCATTGGGGATCAACCTCCTGGTAGATCTTGGCTAATTCTTTCCTCGAGAATTCTTTCGGGACCGGATAGAGCGGATTGCCTTCTTTCGCCGCGTGGGCGCTTAAGGCGCGAAGGTCTTCTTTCTTAATCACGTGATTGAAGGTCTTCGGGATCCCCATCTTGGCGTTCAGGTCCTCGATCCAACTGATGAGGGCGTTCGCTTTTTCCCCTGGCGTCAAGGAGGGCGAAGCGAGCTCAAGGTAATCGGAGATCTCCGCTAAACGCTTATAGGCGGACTTTCCATACGCGCGGAGGACATAGGGCAGCAGGACCGCATTGGCGAGACCATGGGGGACGTTATAGTAACCGCCGAGGGCATGGGCGAGGGCGTGGACGTAGCCGACGTAAGCTCTCGTGAAGGAAACGCCGGCTAAATAGGCGGCTTTTTGCATGGCGGCCCGGGCCTTCTCGTTCTTCGGATCTTGATAAAAGGGATAGAGATTATCTTTGATGAGGGCCGTCGCTTTTAAGGCGTAGTCCTTCGTTTTCTTGGTCGAGCTATGGCCGAGATAACTTTCGATCGCGTGGGTGAGGGCATCGATTCCCGTCGAAGCGACGATCGCGGGTGGCAAGCCTTGGAGCAGCGTGTTATCGAGAACC
>MVZL01000033.1 GCA_002068375.1 Tenericutes bacterium ADurb.BinA155 | reverse complement strand
CTTCCCGTTTGCTTTACGAAATGACGTAGAAAATCGAATGGTTTTCCTCGAAAAAAGTTTTTTCGTGATATCGCGAAAGAAAAGTGCAGAAAATTCAAGGGGGAAAACCGAAAGTCGAGAGGGATTACTAATAGTAATCCCTTAAAGTTCCCGAAAATTGAGGCAAATTTTACACTTGTTTTTTGATGTCCTTATAGAATGACATGAGTATCAGAAATAGGTTAGTTTATTTTTAGAAAAACCGCTTTCATATGGAAAAGGAATTAACAAACCTTCACCCTAGTCTTGCATGAAGGCGAACGACGTCATGAAAGAGTTCAGGTTCCTAGATTAGCGCTGCTAAGGACCCGTTTACTCTCTTTTCGCGTTTATTAGCTCGAATGCCATCTACTGCGGGGGATCCCCGCAAAAGGAAAAAACAGAATGAAAAAGACTATTTCGTCGCTTTTCATCATGGGCGGACTCGTCGCTGTAGCCGCTCTTACGGGTTGTGATAGTCCCAAAGAGGACATCCACCTTCAACTCGTCCCGTCGAACGATCCGGCCAAACTTCTCACTTTGGCCACTCAGTTAAAACCGTTCCTTGATTCTTATGTCTCCGATTCCGGCTATAGCTTCACCATCGATGTCGGCGCTACTTACGCCGCGACCACGACCGCGTTAGCCGCTGGCCAAATCGATGGCGGCTTCTTAACCGCTTCCGGCTATGCTCAAGAGTCGATCGAAAATCCGGGCAAGGTCGACGTTCTTCTCTCGGCCGCCCGCGCTGGCTATAAGGTCCAGGCCGATGATTTCCCGGGCTTCGATGCTGCCGCTAAAGCCAAACAGCTCGCCGCGATGAACGGTGAGATTGGCGCCGATGGCAATGCCATTTCTTCGAGCAATCCGGCTTATGTTTATAAAGGTGATCAATCGAGCACCCAAGTCTCCTATTATTCGGGCATCATCATCACCCTTCGCGATTCGGCTCGGGCCGCCCTTAACTTACCGGCGCTTGATGCGGATGGCGATGGCAAGACCACGATCAAAGAGATTCACGATGCTAAAGGCGTGATCGGACGGATGGGCGCCACTTCGGGCGCTGGCTACATCTACCCGACCAAGTACCTCTTCGACAATGGCTACACCCTCGGCTTCAAGAGCAAAGATGACTACAATGCCCTCAGCGACGCCGATAAGGAAAAAGCCGTGATCGGAGTCGATCAGACTTCTTATCCTAACGCGGTCAGCCTTCTCATGACGGGCGCCATCGATGCCGCTTGCGGCTTCATGGACATCCGCTATGGTTCGGCTTACGTTCAGACCGATGGAAAGTACTATCACGATGACACCCTCTTCAGCAAGGGCTACACCGTTGGTATCACCGATCCGATCATGAACGATACCCTCTCGGTCACCAACACCCTCTCTACGGGGAAGCGCGATGCGATCAAGAAGGCCTTCAAGAAAGCCGTCACCGAAGGCTCCAAAACCGAAGAAGGCACTGCGGCTTATCTCATCTATCAGATTTATTCGCACACCGGATACGTCGATGCCAAAGACAGCGACTTCGATTCCGCTCGCGAGATGTACAAGTGGTCGGTTGCCCATAGCAATTAACCGCTAGGTCGTCCTTCGATCCGAAACGATTCTTCTTCCCCCCTAGAAAGGCTACCTATGATCGAACTCAAACACGTCGACAAGATTTACCCGAATGGCTATAAAGCCCTTTCGGATGTCAATCTGACGGTTAAAGATGGCGAGTTTGTTTCGATCATCGGCCTTTCCGGGGCCGGGAAGTCGACCCTCATCCGGTGCATCAACCGGATGCACGATATCCAGGCCGGCCAGATTTTGGTGGACGGCGTGGATATCTCGAAATTAAAAGGCAAAGCTTTGCGGGCCGAGCGGCGGAATATCGGCATGATCTTCCAGTCGTTCAACCTGATTAAACGGGCCAGCGTCTATAAAAACGTCCTGGCCGGGCGGGTCGGTTACCATAACACTTGGGAAACTTTCTTTGGCATCTATAGCAAAAAGGAACGGCTTCTTGCCCTCCAATCCCTCGATAAATTCGGCATCCTCGATAAAGCCTACGTTCGGGCGGATCAACTCTCGGGCGGCCAGCAGCAGCGGGTCGCTTTGGCCCGGGCGCTCACCCAGGAGCCGAAACTTATTTTAGCCGATGAACCGGTCGCCTCCCTCGACCCGGTCACCACCCTTTCGGTCATGAACGATTTCACTCGGATCAACAAGATGGGGATCACGATCATCGCCAATATGCACCACGTTGACCTCGCGAAGAAATTCTCAAGCCGGATCATCGGGGTTCGGGCCGGCCAGATCGTTTTCGATGGCAAACCCGAAGAAGTGACCGATGAAGTGACGAAGCGGATCTATGGCCGCAGCCTCAATAGCAACGAAAAACTCGGGAACATCGATGATGTCCCGGAAGCCCTTAGCGAAGAGATTGGGAAAGCCCCGGAAATGAGCAAAGCGGTGGTGGATTCGCCAAAAACCGCCCCGAAAAAATCCCCGAAGAAAGCCCCGAAGAAATGAGCGCGCTGACCCCCGAACAAAAAATCGCGAAAAAGCAAGCCCGGCGGGCCGCTTTTCACGCTTCAAAATTCTACCGTGTCGTCTCGGCCCCCTTCGTTCGCTTTTCCGCTTGGTATAAGAAAATTTCGGTTCGAAATATCCAAGTCGATCTTTCGGAAGCCCAAGATGGCTCGATGACTCGGACGGTCCCGAAGAAACGCCCGATCGGCCTCTATGCCGCCCTCATCGCCTTTGTGGTCATTTTGGTTCTTTGCTTTCTCCCGCTTAATTTCCGTAACGTCAATTGGAAATGGGCTTATTTCTGGAACGATGAGATCTGCCGCCTTTTCATCCCCTCCGCCCTCCGGACGAAAACGATCGCGGGCTGGTGGTCCTATATGTGGACTTCTTTCACCTCCTCGTTCTCCCATTTGTTCTATGTCTGCTTCTTAGGGACCGTTTTAGGTTCTCTCCTCGCGATTCCGGTCTATTACCTCTGCGCTCAGAACGTGACTCGAAACGCTTTGATCCGAACCCCAGTCCGTCTCTTTAACGATTTGCTTCGCACGATCCCGATGTTCATCGTCGGCTATATCATTTCGCTGATTTTCTCGACCGGAAGCACCATCAGTGCGGTTCTCACCATCGCGGTCTTTAGCTTAGGCATCATGTATCAAATGATGTTCGAGTACATCGAAACCCTCGAGATGTCGCCCTTTGAGGCGATCCGCAGTTGCGGCGGCAATAACCTCCAGTGCACCAATATCGGGCTCCACCCCGAAGTGAAGCCGATGTTCTTCGCTTACTTCATCTACACCCTCGAAATCAATATCCGGGCATCGGTCATTCTTTCTTACGTCGGCTTCCAAGGCTATGTCTATCAACTTCAGAACAACATCGACCAAGGCTGGTATGACTGGGTTGGGGCGATGCTCTTACCCTTGCTTCTCGTCGTGGCGGTCCTTCAATTCATTTCCAATACGATGGCGAGGCACTTAAGATGAGCGAGAATGCAGCCACCAAGCAACCGTCGAAGTGGAGCACCTTTTGGGCGAAGGTCGCCCTCCCTTTTAAAAAGACCCATCTTTTCTTCTTTGGCGACACCAAAGGCCTCACCCATTACCGCGATCCGATTTCGGCATATCAAGCCAAGCCCAAAATGTGGTTGGTCACCCTGATCCTCCTCGTCATTTTCCTCGGCCTATGCTTCTATATGGGCAAGGCGATCAATATCCAGGATGCGTTCGATCGCCCGATCAACTGGGGTGAAATCGGCAAGAGTTTCGCCGATTTCTTCACGGTCGACTGGAATTATTTCTGGGGCAATCTCAGCGCGGCCAAAGGCGGGTTCACCTCCGGCGTCTTCTATAACTGTATCATCACCTTCTGCATCACCTTCATCGCGACGTCGATCGCTTTCTTCTTGGCGATGCCGCTCGGCTTGCTCGCCTCGCATAAACTCTTTGGCAAAAAGGCCTATTTCTCCGAGATTTTCTTGATCCTCATTCGGACCTTCCCCGAACTGCTCCTCGCCCTCTTCCTCACTGGCCTCACCGGCTACACGATGTTCACCGCGATTTTGTCCCTCTCGCTCCACTCGATCGGGATGGTCGGCAAGCTCTACGCCGATCAGATCGATGAAGCCGATTTGGATTCCCTTGAAGCCCTCGACGCCTGCGGCAGCAACAAGATGCAGCGGATCAAGATGGCGGTCCTCCCTCAGGTTTTCCCAAATTTCCTGAGCGTGGGCTTATACCGTTTAGACATCAACATCCGAACCGGGACGATGCTCGGCTTAATCATTCAGCAATATGGCGGAATCGGCTGGAACTTCTTGCTCGACTTTAGAAGCACGAGTTTCTCAAGACTCGGCGCCGACACCTTTGGCATCGTCATCATGATCATCTTGGTCGACCTCTTCAGCTCGGCCTTACGCAAAAAAATCGTATGAGAACCTGCATTTTGATGGCGGGGATCCCGGGCTCAGGCAAATCCACCTGGGCCAAAGCCTATGCCAAAACCCATCCCAATACCGTCGTGGTGGATACCGACGAGACCCGGAAAATGATTACGGGCTCTTACTTAGTCTTCCCGCCGCACATGGAGATTATCTTCGATGAGATGATCAAAGAGGCCAACGAAGCCTTAAAAACGCTGCCGGACCCCTGCACCGTCATCGTCGACTCGACCTTCCTTGAAGATGGGCGGCGAACCTATTACCTCGATCGGCTTAAGGGCTACGACAAAATCATCCTCCACATGATCAAGATGCATGACTATGGAATCTGCTTTAAGCAGAACAAGATGCGGGTGAAGGAGAAGTGGGTCCCGGAAGACGTGATGAAGAAGCAGCTTGCCTCTTACGTTGACCCCAGTCCCGAAGTTGCCAAGCGCTTCGACGAGATTACCGTGAGCTACGGCGATTAAGATCAGGATTCCTCGGCCTTTCGCCACGAATCCTGATTTTTTATTCGGCAAAAAGTGAGGAAAATCGGCCTTTTGGTTTGCTCCGGTTCTTTTGCTCATTCTCTCATTTGTCTCTTTCTATACCCTCACCCCCTTGAGGGGGTGACCCTTGACGGGGCCCCAGCAAGGACTAAAACATAGGCGCACTTAGAAAAAGTGCGGAGGCATCCCATGCGTAAGAATAAGAAGAACACCACCCCGGCCCAGCAGCCCGCTGCTCCGGTTACCGGTGATGGCAATGGCCAAGCGAAATAACCACTGAGCCATGATCAAAAGGGCGAACCGCAACGGTCGCCCTTTTTGTTTGCCTCCGCTGCTTTATAATTCTACTTATGGACGAAGAAAGCGAAAAGCAAGCGGCCCGGGCCGCCCGGATCAAAGCCGGGGTGGCTCTCGCGAAGAAACTCTATGCCCTCGGTTCCTACTATGGCCCCCGGATCGCCCAAATCGCGATCTTCGACCATCGGGGTTCCGATGAACGGACCTATTTCGATTCTTTTGAAGCTCATCTTTTTAAGACCCAAAAGGATTTCCCCGCCTTAGCCAAACGGAAGATTCTTCATTTCTTCTCCGGCCAAAATCGCCTTGCGGCCTATCTTTATGAGACCGATGCCCCCAAAGCGTTGCTGATTTGCGCCCATGGCTTCACTTCGCTAGCCGATGGGACCGGCGCGATCATCCAAGATTATTTCCTTCATCGAGGCTATGACGTCTTGGCGGTGGATTTCACCGCGAGCGGGAATAGCGAAGGGAATTCGATCGGCGGGATGTACCAAAGCGCTTATGATCTCCACGCTTGCCTTAACTTTGTCCATCAGGATCGGAAACTCTCCAAACTCCCGATTCTCTTACTTGGCCATAGCTGGGGCGGCTTTGGCGTGTGCGGCGTCCTCAATTTCGATCAAAGCCCGAAGGCGGTGGTGGAAATGTCCGGTTATGTTTCCCCCGACGCCTTGATGCTAGCCGAAGCCAAAAGCAAAGCCGGCCCCTTCGCGGAACTCACGAAGCCCGATATGGACGCGGCCTTAAAAGAACGGGCGGGAACGAAAGGCTTCCTTTCCGCGGTGAGCGGGATCAACAAGGCCCGAAAGACTCCGGTCCTTCTGATCCAAGGGGGCCTTGATGAAACGGTCCCGGTCCAAGATTGCTCGATCTTTGATCAGGATGCCCAAATCAAAAACCGCCACGTCGAAAAGCTCTTCTATCCGAAGAAGCACCACGAGGATATCTGGTACGCCCTCGACTCTTGCGCCTATATCGCGGGCTTTCGAAAGGCGGAGGCCGATCTTCTCGCCCAGTATAAGAAGTGGGCTAATGTCCCTCCGGAGACCCGACGGGCTTGCTATAATCTCATCGACAAAGAAAAATCTTCCCAGCTCGATTACCCGATGATGGAATCGATCGACCATTTCTTCCAAAAAGCATTATGAAAAAGAAAACCCAAAATATCGTTCTCTATGTTCTTTCTGGCCTCATTTTGACCATCGGGTGGGCTCTGGCCCCGGCCCCTTACGTCGCGAAAACCATCGTGACCAAGATCTTTAACGGGCGGGCCTCGACCGCTTCGACTCTTCTGAATTCGATGGAATCCAAGATCTACAAATTCCGGTCCGATTATTCTTCCTTAGCGAGCCGAAGCGAATACACCATTTCTTCCGATGGGAATGCCTTAACCGCTTATTCTTATGAAGCGACCGCGAATAACGGGGGCCTCGTCCTCATCGCCCATGGGATGGGCTCGTGCAGCGATGGCAAAGAGAGTGGATTCGCCGATTATTTCCTTTCCGAGCATTTTGATGTCCTCCAGTTGGACTTGACCGCTTCGGGGAATAGCGGGGGCAGCGCCCATTACCTCGATCAAAGCGCGGATGATGTCACGGCGGCCCTCTCCTTCATCCATCAAACCGCGGGATTAAAGGATAAGAAGATCTTCTTGCTCGGCTATTCCTGGGGCGCCTATGGTTGTCTCGCCTCCCTTCACTATGACCAAACCCCAAAAGCCGTCGCTTCCTTATCGGGCTTCGTCTCTCCCGATAAAGAAATGATCCAATACGCCTCCCGCTATATGGGGATGGGCTTAGCCAAAGGGACCAAGGCCTATATGGATGGGGCCCTCTACGATCAAAGAGGAAACAAAGGCTTCCTTTCGGCGATCCAAGGGATCAATGAAAGCAACGCGGCGGTCTACCTCGCCCAAGGCGGGTCCGACCGCACCGTTTCTTATGACTATTCCGCGGCCTATGCGGAACGAAATAGCATCAAAGATCAGACCCGTTTGACCGCCCTTTTCAAAAAAGAGGCGACCCATGAAATGGTTTTCCTCTCCGATGCGGCGGTCGCTTACCATAAAGACGTGGTGGATCCCTTGGTGGCTTCCTTCAATAAAACCAATGGTTCCTGGGATAAAGCCAGCACCGAAGCGAAGGCCGCCTTCGCTAGCCAGATCGATCAAAGCAAGGCGAGCGAACTCGATCCGAGTCTTTTTAAAGGAATCGCCGATCTTTATCGGGCTCACCTTTCCTAAAAGACCCTCCTTATCCCCCTCGTTTTTGTGTTACCATTAGATTTAGTTTTCTAGAGGGGCACATAAAACATGGTAGACACCAAAGGGTCCACGTCGACTTCAAAGACCAGTCCAGACGAGAAACCGCTGAAGCTGAATTACAAGCGAACCTTTATTATCGGGTTCGCTTTTTTTGGCATTTTGATGCTCTGGCAAGTCTATAACACCTATTGCGGGAAATTTTTGACCCAAATGTTTGCCTCGCTCCAAGGCTATAGTTACGACGACTTGAACCTTCCGGAAAACGCCTCGGTTCTTCTCGACGTCCAGTACTTGGTCGGAATTGTGATGGCGTGCGACAACATCGCCGCGCTTTTCTTGCTTCCGATCTTTGGCCATTTAAGTGACAAAACCCACACAAAATGGGGTAAACGGATGCCTTATATTGTCGGAGGGACCTTGGTTTCAGCGATTGCTTTCCCCTTTATTCCGATTTTCTATCAATATAACAATTTGGCCGGGATGATCTCGTTGATGGCCATCGTTATTTTCTTCATGATGATGTATCGCAATCCGGCGGTGGCTTTAATGCCGGACCTTACTCCAAAACCTTTGCGAAGCCGGGCCAACGGGATCATCAACATTGTCGGCTTTATTGGGGGTGGTGTCGGCACGATCCTCGCGATCCCGCTTTCTTTTAAAAACTATCTGGGCAAGTTTAACCATTCACTCTGGGTGATTGAAATTCCTTTCTTGGTTGCCTCAATCTTGATGCTTGTTTCCTGCGCCATTCTTTTTATCAAAATCAAAGAAAATAAGCTTGAAGTTGAACTTGAGCCCGAAATGAGACGGGGTGAAGAGCTCGCGGAGACGGTGGATAAAGTCGATGATGGCAAAATGAGCCGAAACAATCGGACGACGCTGATTCTCATTTTGATCGCCGAAGTCCTCTGGTTCATGAGCTACAACGCCATCGAGACCTTCATGGGCAACTATACTCTTTGGTATCTTTATTCGAGCGATTCGAATACGGGCATCCTCACTCTTATTTCTGGCCTTACCGGCGTGATTACGTTCATGCTCGCAGGCCGTTTGGCCGACAAAATCGGTCGGAAATGGACGATTTTCATTGGACTTTGCATTATCACCCTTGCCACCCTTTGCCTTTGCTTTATCAAACCGAGCGGAAACCAAACTATCGATGCAAAAGGTTTTAATAACTACGATGCCACATTTCCTTGGCCTCTTTATATCATCTTTGGCTTCCAAGGCATTGGCTGGGCCCTGATCAATATTTGCTCTTTCCCGATGGTGGTTGAGCTTTGCTCGAGCAAGAAAATCGGCCGTTTCACCGGCTATTATTACGCGGCTTCGATGCTCGCACAGTCCATGACGCCGATCTTAATTGGCCTCATTATGAAGTTCACCAAAGCCTGGTGGGCCCTCCCGATTTACAGCGCTTCTCTTATGGGCGCGGCAACTTTGGTTTTCATTTTTGTGAAGAACGCCAAGGCAAAAAAGGTCCAGAATAAGAAAGGTTTGGAGGGTCTTGATCAAGATTAATCAATTATGCCAGCCATGTTAGTCCACTATAGCTTCGTCCTCGAAGCGATTCCGAAAGATGAAACGCCCTATCTCGATGCGGTCCGTTTAGGGGGCCAAGGGCCCGATCCCTTCTTTTACTATGGGGTCAAGCCTTGGGGGAAACCGAAGGATTATAAAGAGGTCTCCGCTTATGGCGGCACCCTCCATCACACCGATTTCACCGATACTTATTACGCGATGATCGAGTACGCGATGAAGAGCCCCGATCGCGATTTCCTCATGGCCTATATCGATGGGCTTCTCATGCATTACACGGTCGACCGGACCTTCCATCAATACATCTTCTGCGAATCCGGCTTCGATGAGAATGGCAAGCTCACCGGTTATTACAAGTGGAGCCACGGGGCTTATGAAGCCTTGCTTGATGTGGTGGTCTCGAAACAAAAAGGCACCTACATGAACCCGGCGAAAGCCATCAAGATGAGCAAAGCCAATGCCCTTAAAATCTCGGCGATGTGGGCGGCTTGCACCCCCGATCCGAAGCTCACGGAACAAAGCTTCTACCGGGCGTGGAAAGATTACCGCTTCGCCATGAATTTCCTGTGGTCCCGCTCCGGCTGGAAACGGATTTTCTTCCGTCTGGCCGGGAAACATTCCCTCGTGATGGGGATGAGCTATCCGCACCATATTCAAAAGTACGCGGCGATGGACATTTTGAATGAAGCCCACCGGGCCTGGCTCAATTGCGTGACCAAGCAAGTCCGGACCGAATCGGTCGCCGATCTCTGGAATCTTGCGCTATCCGATTATCAGAAGGCCCACGCCATCATCGAGAAGGCCAAACTCTTCCAGCCGGAAAAGGATGACCTGAAGGCTTATATCC
>MVZL01000032.1 GCA_002068375.1 Tenericutes bacterium ADurb.BinA155 | reverse complement strand
GACCGGTTTTCCCTTCAATAACTCCGCAAATTGCGAATTAAAGAGGTCAATATGCGCCATTTCATCGTCTTTATGGTAAAGGGTATCTATCGGCTCGGCATAGCCCATATCGTGGGCAATCAATAGGCGAATATCCGCACTTAAAACACCCTGGTCTTTGCCTTGGGTAACCGCCTGGTTATAGACCTCAAAAATCTTGGGCATTATTTGCCTTCTTCCGCCAGAAGTTTTTGCTCCTGATCGTAATGGATTAAGGCATCGATAATTTCATCGAGTTCGCCTTCCATAACTCGATCAAGTTTTTGGGTGGTAAAACCAATCCGATGATCGGTCACCCGGTTTTGAGGATAGTTATAGGTCCGAATCTTTTCGGAACGCTCGCCGGTGCCGACTTTGAGCTTCCGTTCGGAGTCCCGGGCGGTGTCTTGCTTCTCTTGGAAGAACGCCAAAACCTTCGCCCGAATCATCCGCATACAAATTTCCTTATTCTGAAGCTGGGCTTTTTCGGTTTGGCACGAAACGACAATTCCCGTCGGAACATGGGTGATGCGAACCGCTGACTCCGTCTTATTGACGTTCTGGCCACCGGCGCCTTGGCTGCGATAAGTATCGATCTTGAGGTCGGCCGGGTTAATTTGAACATCGACTTCCTCGGCTTCGGGCATCACAAGGACGGTCGCGGTTGAAGTATGAATGCGACCGGCGGCTTCGGTTTTCGGAACCCGTTGAACCCGATGGGCCCCACTTTCGAATTTGAGTTTGGAATAAACGTTATCGCCCTTCACCATAAAAGAAACATAGGAATAGCCACCAGCGGCGCCTAGCGATGCATCAATCAATTGAAGATGCCAGCCTTGGGTTTCGCAATACTTGGTATACATCCTTAATAGATCGCCCGCGAACAGGTTAGCTTCATCGCCACCGACCGCTCCGCGAATTTCAACGATGATATTCTTCGAATCATTAGGGTCAGTCGGAAGAAGCAAAGTCCGAAGTTCGGCTTCGAGTTCATCCATCTTCGCGAGGTCTTCTTTCCGTTGCTCCTTAGCAAATTCGCTAAGTTCCGGATCACCACTGTTCGCAATTTCCAAGGCGTCATCAGCTTCTTTTTCGAGCTTCAGGTATTCCGAATACTTCTCGGTTGGCCCCTGAAGGTTCGCCCGTTCTTTACTTAAGTCCGTCAACTTTTTAACGTTCTCTGCGATATCCGGCGAAGAAAGCTCCGTCTCGATTTCTTCAAACCGGGCCTTAGTCGCCTCGAGACGTTTCCGCATGCTTTCTTCCATTTGAATCCCCTTAATTTAGGCAATGGCGATTATAGCATGCTAGACCCCATCGAGGGAACTCGACTAATCGAAGATTAGCCCCTAGTGGGAATCGTCCTTAAAAGGTATAATCACTCGTGAAGCAAAATGGCGTACAAAGCACTCTACAACAAGTATCGTCCCGCTACTTTCGAAGAAGTCGCCGGTCAACGGAGCATCGTTCGAACTTTAAAGAACGCGATCAGCTCGGGAAAAATCGCTCACGCTTATCTTTTCTGCGGTCCGCGCGGCACCGGAAAAACCTCGATGGCTCGTCTTTTTGCGAAGGCTCTGAACTGCGAAAAAGGCATCGGCCAGCAATGCAACGTTTGCTCGAACTGCGAAGCGATCAATGAAGGGGTACATCCTGATGTCATCGAAATCGACGCCGCCTCAAATAACGGCGTTGATCAGGTCCGTGATTTAATCGATAAAATCCGTTACGCCCCAATCAAAGGACGTTATAAGGTTTATATCATCGACGAGGTCCACATGATGTCCGCTGGGGCATTTAACGCTCTTTTGAAGACCCTCGAGGAACCGCCGGAGCAGGTCATTTTCATCTTAGCTACCACTGAGCCTTATAAAGTTTTGCCCACTATTCTTTCTCGTTGCCAGAGATTCGACTTTGGGAAAATTGACGATGAAGATATCCGGGAAAAACTCATCTGGATCCTTGATAAAGAAAAAGTGGAGTATGACGAAAAGGGCATTGATGCCATCATCGCCCTCGCTGACGGGGGCATGCGCGATGCGCTTTCGATCCTCGACCAAGTTTTGGCTTACTCGGGAAATCAACTACACGAGGCCGATGTTTTGACTTTATTTGGCCTTACATCCAATCTCCAAAAAATCGAATTATTGAAGTTAATCCGGGCTGGCGATGTTTCCCGCGTTTTGGGAAAACTTGAAGAGTTCCTGAACTCCGGCGTCGACATCAAACGTCTTAGTGATAGTCTCCTTGAGATTTTGAAAGACCTCGTCATCTACGAAAAGACCCACGAGGAATCTCTCTTGACCTCAATCTCCGAAAAAGAAGCCTTGGAGCTTGAACCTCTGATTGATGCCGCCTACGCCAATCGGATGATTCAGATCTTGATCAAAACCCAAATCGATTTCAAATCCGTTTCGAATATCCGTTCGCTCTTCGAATTGACCTTGCTTCAACTCTGCACCCTCAATAGTGAGAGTCTGGCTGAGCCCGCTCCCGCCGTTATCTCTATGCCGAAGACCATTGAGAAGAAAGTGGAACCGAAATCTGTTCCTGCGGCTAAACCAGTCACTCCAGCCAGTGAACCCGCGCCGAAGATCGAACCTCTAAAAGAGACTGTAACTGTGAAAAACGAATCCACCCCACCCTCCTTTTTGTTTGATGAAGAGGCTAAAGTCGCCCCCACAGTGGCTCCAGTCCCCACTCCGGCTCCTGCAGCAAAAGCCCCGGAAGTCGTCGTGCCCCTCGATCTTTCGCCGGTAAAGAACCCGAAGATCGAACCGGAAGGAGAAATGAATTCTCTTGATCCCGCGACCGTCGTGAACATCATGGTCCTCGGTAACAAGGATTCTCGCTATGCCCTCACAAAGCGTTGGCCCGAACTTGATGCCTTGAAGGCTCATCCCACTTTCGGCAATTTGGCAAGTCTCCTTGCCGATGGCCACCCCTTCTGCCTTTGCGATGAAGTTCTGCTTCTTACCTATAACTTCACCCGTCAAAGAAACAAAGCGAACGTGAAAGCCAACCAAGCGGCGCTCAGTCAAATGGTGAGCGTTCTCTTAGGAAAGAAAGTCTTCGTCTACGCCCTCGACCGCAACGATGCGGCTCAATGCCAAAAAGATTATTTCTCGCTTCTACAACTCAATAAATTGCCGGATAAAAAGAAGATTGTTCTCAATCTTCCTGAAGGAGAATAAATATGAATCAGATGCAGCAGATGCTGATGCAGGCTCAGAAGATGCAGCGGGACCTTAAGAAGGCCCACGATGAACTCGATGCCAAGGAATTCAAGGTTTCCAAGAACGGCCTCGTTGATGTGGTCGTAATGGGCGATAAGAGCATCAAAGAGATCAAGATTTCTTCCGATGCCTTAGCCCCGGAAAACGCTGAAATGATTGAAGATGCTTTGAAGATGGCTTTAGCCGAAGCTTTCGCGGCCATCGATAAAGCCGACGCCGAGATCGAAGAAAAAGTCACCGGTCGTCCCGGCGGATTGGGCTTCTGATGAAAGAGCTTCCGACGTATCTAGCCCTCGTCGACAGTTTTTCGAAACTGCCGGGCATCGGCGTGAAATCGGCGGAACGGATGGCCTATGCCGTCCTCGAGATGAAAGAGGATGACGCCACCGAGTTTTCGCAAGCGATCGCAAATGCGAAGAAACGGGTCCATCGTTGCCCCAACTGCGGCCTCTATTGCGAAGAGGATCTTTGCGATGTCTGCAAGGACCCGAACCGCGATCACTCCACGTGCATCGTCGTTTCCTATCCGAAAGACGCTCTCGCTTTTGAAAAATTGAACGATTTCCATGGCGTTTATCATGTACTGGGTGGGGTAATTGCCCCCTCAAAAGGCGTTGGAGCCGAAGACCTCAACATCGATAAATTGATCGAACGAATCCCCCAAGAAGGAATCAAAGAGATCATTGTGGCGACCAATCCGACTCTCGATGGCGAAACCACCGCTTTATTCGTAGCGAAGCTTCTTGAAGATAAGGGCGTGAACGTGACGCGGTTAGGTTATGGCTTACCGATGGGGGCTTCCCTCGATTATGCCGACACCTTGACCCTCACAAAAGCCCTAGAAGGCAGGAAAAAGATATGAGCATGTTCATCACATTCGAAGGCGGCGAAGGTTCAGGCAAGTCCACCGTCCTTAAAAAAGTAGTCGACCTTCTCAATCACGATGGCTATGAAACCGTGACCACCCGCGAACCAGGGGGAACTCCGATCGCCGAAGAAATCCGGTCGGTCATTCTCGATAAAGCCAATACCGCAATGGATCCCCGGACCGAGGCCTTGCTTTACGCCGCCTCAAGACGGCAGCACCTCGTCGAAAAAGTGTGGCCAGCTTTAAAAGCGGGCAAAATCGTTCTCTGCGACCGTTTCCTCGATAGTTCTTTAGCCTACCAAGGCGGGGCGAGAGGTTTAGGGATCGATGAAGTCTTAAAGATCAATATGTTCGCGACCGAAGGCACCTATCCTGACCTCACTCTCCTCTTCGATTTAGCCCCAGAGCAAGGACTCGAACGGATCGCCGCCAATAAAGGCCGCGAAGTGAATCGCCTCGACCTTGAGAAACTTCCTTTCCATAACAAAGTCCGGGCTGCTTTCCATGAATTAGCTAAACGTTATCCCGATCGTTATGTCATCATCGACGCCGCCCAACCGCTGGAGAAAGTGGTCGCGGATGCCTATGACGTCATCTCGAAGCGGCTCAAGGCGACGAAATAATGAAAATCAAAGGCTATATCGAAAAGAAACAACCTCTCCTTTTTCGGACCTTTTCGAATGCCTTACAAAATAATCGTCTCGCCCACGCCTACCTGGTGATTGGCGAAGCGGGGACTCCGTTAAAGGAGACCGCGCTTTATCTCGCCGAATCTATTCTCTGCGACCATCCGGATCCTCTCGCGGATGAAGAATGCCTCACTTGCCGTCGCATCGAAAAAGAGGAATACCCTGACGTGGTTTTGCTCGATGGTTCCGAAGGCTCCATCAAAAAAGACCAAGTCGAAACCATCGTCGCCAATTTCCAAAAGACCGCGCTCGAAAGCAAGGGCATCATGGTCTATATCATCCACCAGGTTGAGAACATGACCATCGAGGCGGTGAACTCCCTTTTAAAATTCCTCGAAGAACCCGTTCCCGGAACCTATGCGATTTTGACCTGCCAAAACGAAGCGAAGGTTTTGCCAACCATCATCTCCCGCTGCGAGACCATGCGGTTGCTTCTCCTCCCGCGGGACGAAGTGATCAAAGAAGCGATCGAACTTGGAGCAAAGCAAGAGGATGCTGAAATCCTTTCCGCCTTCTATAACGATGGCCAAATGATCAAAGATGAGGCCGATTCCGAAGATTTCCAAAAAGCCAAAACCGGATTTGTCGACGAACTCGATGCTCTCAACCAAAACCCTTCGATGGCCCGTTATGTCATGGAAAAGAGTGTCACCCCCCTCCTCAATGACAAACCTTCGACCCGTTTTTACTTCGATATGCTTTCCCTCGCGTTTCAAGATATCGTCTCCGCGAAAATCGGAAACCCGATAAAGCTGTCCGCTTATGCTAATATTATTAGCGACCTCGCGAAGAAACTGCCTCACGTGGAATCGTCATTGCTCGCCATCATGACTCTAAGGAGCCAGATCGAGCTCAATGTTAATACGGGCCTTCTGCTGTCTCATCTCGTCGTCATCATCACCAAGGAGTAGTTATGGAAGACAAACATTATTTCGTCGGAATTAAGTTTAAGGGAACGGATAAGTCCTATTATTTCTCGACCGACATGAACAATCTGAAGCTCGGCGATCTCGTGGTCGTCGAAACGATTGCCGGTTATGAAATCGGAACGGTTTCAACCGCTTTAATGGACCAAAGCACCTACCAGAACAATCTTGAATTAAAACCGATTTTACGGAAACCGACCGATGAGGATCTTTCCGATTATGAGATGGGTTTAAAAGAATCGGAGAAAGCTTTGAAGATTGCGGAATCCGAAATCAATAAACTCGGATTGCCGATGCATCTCCTCGAAGCCAACTACACTCTCGACGGCAGCAAAGTCACGATCACTTATACCAGCGAAAATCGTGTGGATTTCCGTGAGCTTCTTCATAACCTTGCCCCTCAGCTGAAGTGCCGGATTGAACTTCGCCAAATCGCCGCGCGCGATAAGGCCAAGATGATCGGCGGCATTGCCATCTGCGGTCTCCCCCTTTGCTGCTCCACCTTCCTTGATCAATTCGATGGCATTTCGATTTCTCGAGCCAAAAATCAAATGTTGACCCTCAACATTCCGAAACTTTCGGGGCCCTGCGGCAAGCTCATCTGCTGTCTTCTTTATGAAGATGATGCATATACCGAAGCCAAGAAAGAATTCCCGCGGCTCGGCCAAGTGGTTCATCTCGATGAAGGCGATTACACCATTGTTGGAATGAATATTCTCAATAAGACGATCAAGCTTTCAGGCTACCAGGATATTAAGTTCTTGCCTTTAGCCGATGTGAATGAGGCCATCAAGAATCCGAAAGGTCATCATAGCGTGAACGGTTCCACCGCTCCGGCCCGTCCGAGCAACCCCGCTCCCGCCAATAACGTCAATTACAATCCGACCCCGGTCTTCAAGAATCCGGCCCCGACCAATAACGGGAGTAACGGCTCTCATCAATGATTCCGCGCGAGCTCAATTTCGAAGGCACCTCCCCCCTGCTTTATCTCATTGCCACTCCGATTGGCAATCTTTCGGAGATGACTCCGCGCGCACTCGAAGTTCTCAAAGGCTGCGACTATATCGCGGCAGAAGATACCCGAAACTCTGGCCAACTCATGGCCCATTTTGGCATTGATAAGCCTTTCATCTCTTGCCATGAGCATAATGAAGAAGCGGCCGCCGAAAAGATCGTCGCTTTATTAAAACAGGGCAAGAAAGTCTGCTATATGTCCGATGCGGGTTATCCGACCTTAAGCGATCCGGGCGAACGTCTCGTCGCAAAGTGTCTCGCTAATGGCATTAAAGTTTCCGTTACCTCCGGCCCGAGCGCCGCGATCGATGCCCTTGCGGTTTCCGGTCTTCCTTCGGATCATTTCTACTTTGAAGGGTTCTTGCCCGCCAAGCCGAGTGAGCGGGACCACGAACTTCAAGAACTTTCGGCTCGTGTCGAAACCCTCATTTTCTACGAATCCCCCCACCGCATCCTTGAAACCTTAAAGGCCCTAGATTCCGCTTTCGGAGATCGGCCAGCCGTCCTTTGCCGTGAGCTTACGAAGGCCCACGAAGAAATTATTCGGGGGAGCCTTCACGAGTTCACTGCCCTTGATGAAGCCAGTCTTCGGGGCGAGATGGTGATTCTCGTCCACGGCACCATTAAAGTCGCTAAAGCCTTGGACGAAAACGACATCACCTCCCTCCTCAAATCGAAAATTAAAGAAGGATTATCCTCGAAGGATGCGATCGCGGCCGTCGCTTCCGAAAATGGTTTAGCCAAGAACGTCGTCTATCAAGTCTATTTAAAGAACGTCAAATAATCTTAGAGCTTGGCCGGGGGATTGCTCTCGGCCTTTTTGGCTTTCTTCCATTCGAGAAAGTAATACCAGCCAAACGATAATCCGATGAGACCAAAGGGAACGGTATAGCAAAGATTGAGAAAGACCACACCCGCAGGAGCACTGTTGTTCACGCTATCGTAGGTGAAATATTGAGCGATGACAATCGCTAAAGGGACCAAAATAAGCGCACTGCCAATCCCGATGAAGATCCACGCCGTAATCCAATACCATTTCGCCGTTTTCATAAAACTATGATACACCTATCGGCCGGAACACTGTTTCCGAATAAGAAAAGGAGACGTCCCGTGTAGGATGTCTCCTCTCTTTCCGTGAGAATTAAGGAGCCTAGGCTCGATTACTTCTTGCCGAACTGAGCGTCGTTGTTGCCCGAATTGGAAGTCCACATATCGAGTAACGTGACCGGATCATTGTAGTCGCAGAGCCAGCCGTTACGAGCCACCGAGTAGTCGCCGCTCTTACGAGTGGTGAGGAAGGTCGCCCATTCTTGGTTGGACAGCTTCATCGTGATACCGACCGCTTTCATCGCGGACTGGAGGTATTCAGCGATGGCCTTGTGGCCAGAGCTGGTGTTGTAGAGATACTCGAAGCTCGGGATATCAGTGAAGACCTTGTTGGTCGTATCATAGGTGAACCCTAAGCTCTTGAGCATTTCGATGCCCTTCGCCTGATTCGCGGAGAAGTCGTCGCTGGCAGTGCTGTAATAGCCCTTGCCATCGTGCTTCGAACCGTTGCTGGCGATGTACTCCGTCTTGCCATCCGGATCAAGTAAGCCGCTCGAGACGAAGCCGTTGGCCGGGGTTTGCCCGCCTTGGGTGACCGAGTCGACGAGATACTGACGGTTGATGAGAAGGCTGAGCGCTTTGCGGAAGTATTCACGATCCGCTTCGCTGGTCAGTTTCGAATTGAAGGTCGTATCGTTAACGTTGAAGACAATGTAGTAAGTGCCAAGTTGTCCGACGTTGTAATACTCTTTCGGATACTGTTTCTTCCATTCCGATTCGGCGGTGCCGCTCGGCAGATCGTCGATCATCGTGTAAGCGCCAGAGGTATAGGAAGAGAGCATCGCTTCAGCATCATCCGAGAAAGCCCAAGTGAGCTTGGTCGAATTGACTTTGGCCGTGCCGGTATAGTTCGTATTCGGAACCATGACGAGCGAGCCCGCAGTGCTGCCGGCGGTGTAAGACGAAATCTTCATCGGGCCATTGCACTTGAAGTTGGCGGCATAGTTGTCCGGAGTCGCCCAAGTGCCATTGGCATCGGCGTTATCCGGAACGGGCATCAAGGCCGGGAAGGCCAAGATTTCCTTGAAGTACGGAACATCGCTGACGAGAGTGACCTGGATCGTGTTATCGTCGGTCGCTTTAACGTTGAGCGAAGCCCCATCGGCTTCGGTTTCGGCCTTAGCGCCACCATCGATAATCTCAAACATGTAGGCATAGTCGGCGCCCGTCGAAGAATTGACCGCACGCTTCCAAGAACGAACAACATCGTTCGCGTTGTAGCTAGTGCCATCGCTCCACTTTAATCCCGTCTTAAGCGGAATGGTGTAAGTGACGGTGCCGGTCTTAGCATCCTTGACTTTGGTCCAAGCGGTTGCGCCCTCATCGGGTTGAGCAATGCCGTTGGTTAAGCCGATCGCGCCATTGGGATAAGTGCCTGTATATTCCCAGCGCATGAGACCTTCGAAAAGGTGCGAATCGTAAGTCGCGCCATCGACGGAGCTGTTGAGAGCCGGGTCGATCGTGTCGGGCTGCGAGGCGATGCAAGCGGTGCTTTCGCCGCTGATGCCGTAAAGGAATTTGAATCCTAACGGCGAGGCGAAGAAGTTCGTCTGCGCGCTCTCTTTGATGAGGAAGCTATCGGTGTACCAATAAAGCGGGCAGATCGCGCCGGTCGACATGAGAAGGTCTTCAGCCTGGTGCATGTAATCAAAGCGTTCGTTAAGCTCTTCGCTGGTATCGATCGCCATCGTCTTGATTTCGTTGATCAAGACATCATAGCTCTGGGCCCAAGTCAAATGCTGTTCGTCATCAGAGATGACGCCGTCGTGATTGAGATCGGTGCTGTAGCCATGGTAATAGATGTTGTTATTGGATCCGCGAACGGCGCTTGTTCCACAAGAGGTGAGAAGAAGCGGCAGAACCGCGATTCCAAATAAGGAAACTTGTTTTTTCATGGTTTCCTGCCTTTCTGACGGGAGAGTGCCCGTCTCACATATTGCCCCGACCCGCTTCAAGCGGATAGAGACAAGCCACAAAGTGACCTTTGCGAACTTCCCGTAAAACCGGTTTTCCCTTGTCGGAGGCACAGGCATCCTTGGCAAAGGGGCACCGCGTTCTAAACGGACAGCCGCTGGGGGCATTAAGTGGGCTTGGGATATCGCCTTTAAGAACGATGCGTTCGCTCTTGCGGGCGGTTTTCGGATCGGGCGTCGGAATCGCAGAAAGCAGCGAAACCGTGTAAGGATGCATAGGATTCTTAAACAGGGCTGCGCTATCAGCGAGCTCGACAATATGACCGAGGTACATGACCGCGATCCGATCCGAAATATGCTTAACAACCAAGAGGTTGTGAGCAACAAAGAGATAGGTGAGCTTCAATTTGCTTTGAAGCTCTTCGAAAGTATTGAGGACCTGGGCCTGAATCGAAACGTCCAAGGCCGAGACCGGTTCATCGCAAACAATGAG
>MVZL01000031.1 GCA_002068375.1 Tenericutes bacterium ADurb.BinA155 | reverse complement strand
GAGCTTAGGGGACTCGGACCCCCGACCTCATGCTTGCAAAGCACGCGCTCTCCCAGCTGAGCTAAAGCCCCAGAAATTAGGCTTTCTTTCCTAGCCGCGAAATTCGCGGCTCGACTATTATATTCAAACTCTTGGCTCTTCTCAATGAGTTTGTTTGCTTTTCGCTCAGTCTTTGATTCGGTCGATTCTTTCGCGAAAGCTTAGGTATTCGGCCGCGTTAAAGATGCCCTTGCGGTAACTCTCGACCAGAACATCGAATGCCCGGTCTTTCATCCCAAGGACGATTTTGGCATTTAAGTCGTCGATGATTGCTTGTTTTTCGTTGGTCATGACTTTAGGTTAACGAGTTCCCTCATAAAAGAAAAGGCCGAGTTTAAGCGAGCAAGAACGAAGTGGGATCGCCGCCCCCACTTTCAAGGTAGCGGATCGTATCGGAAACCGTTTCTTCGAAAGGGCGAACGCGGTAACCGAGCGTAAGGCTCGCCTTTTCATGGGAGAAATTGGAATTGCTCCTTAAGGTATAAAGCGAGTAGGAAGTGAATAGGGGCGGAGCTTTCCGGATCCGATACCATAGTTCTTCTAAGGGAGCGAAGAAACGGACGAAACCGCCGGCTAAATAGGTTTTGATCGGAGTTTTCCTTAGATCGTGGGCGGCTAAATCCAACAGTTCTTTGATCGAATGGTATCCGCCCGAAAGAATATAGCATTCCCCATTCTTTCCCTTTGTCAGAGCCCCTAAGATCCCTTGAACCACATCCCGGACATCGACGAAGTCGTAGCCCCCTTTCACCGCGGCGGTGAGCTTGCCGTTCTTGAAGTCTTTTAGTAGCGCGACCAAGTGATTCCGCCCTAAGTCAAAGGGCCCGAGAATCCCCGAAGGATGTACAACGGTGACCGGAAGACCCGCTTTTGCTAAGGCCAAAACATGGGCCACCGCTTCGGCCTTGGTCTTGGCGTAGAGGCCTTTCACCTTGGCTGGATCGAACGCGGTCGTTTCTTTGATAAGTTGGCCTTTCGGCTCTTCGGGAATCGCGTGAACGCTCGAAACATAAACGATCTTTTTGACCTGGGTCCGGAGCGCTTCCGCCATCACGTTCGCCGTTCCATCGACATTGACCGCATGGACTTTGGGGTCGTAACGCGAAGCGATGCTCACGATGCCAGCCGCGTGGATCAGCTCGAAGTCGTCCTGATTCGGATTATCGAAAAAAGGAATGAGGCTCTTTGGATCCGTCACATCGCCCCGGATCACTTCGACTTGATCTTCGAGCGGAAAAGATTCTTCCGGCAAAAGCAAAACCCGGACCGCCTGATGATCCTTCAGAAGTTGGAAGCAGAGCGCGAGCCCTAAATGTCCGGCCGCGCCGGTGACGAGATACTTTTTCATAAGGGGGCAAATCCATAGTAGCCCCCTTTTCTCTTTTTGAAAGAAAAAGGCGTTTCCTTTTAGAGAAACGCCTAGAAACTTCATGGCGCGCCAAGCAGGATTTGAACCCGCAACCCCAAGATTCGAAGTCTCGTACTCTATCCAGTTGAGCTATTGGCGCGTGGATAGATTATACGGCATTACTTCAAATCGTGATGATCAAAATAGAAGAGGCCGCCGAGGTAGCTCCCTAAGGTGATCACGATGTTCTCCGTGAGAATCGCGAAGGTCGCATAGCCAGTGTAATCGGTATGCTCGACTCCGATGATTTGCTCCGCGTTGAGCGAAGTGAAGTTTCCGATCCCGCCAAAGCCCATGCTGGTCGTGACGTAAGAAAGATCCCCCGCTTGCAAAGTTGCCACCTGAATATCGGGCATCCAAAGCAAGAAATAGAAGACGCTGACGTCGCCATGGCTGCCACTGACCTTTTGAGAGATGAGACTGATGCTCACAATCATCGAAGAGACCGCGGCGATCACAATGATCACGATCGGCCAAGCCGGGAACTTGATGAGGGTAATGAGGAAGAAGGCCAGTGAAGTGAGGCCCGCTTCATAAAGGACCCCTAGGCCTAAAGCGGCGAAGAAAGGAAGAATGTTGCTCTCGGTAAAGCCGCTCGGGAGCAAAATCGATGAAAGCGCCGCGGTCGTAAGGCCGTAGACGAGAAGCATCAGGACGCTATAGACCTGCATCCCTAACCAATAAGCGGTATAGATTTCCTTACGGGAATAGCCGGAAACGATCTGGTTCCGCAAAGTCCCATAGTTGATCTCGGTGTAGAAGAAGGAAGCGACGCCAGCGACGATCAAAACCGCCGGGATGTTATAGCCGGCCGACATCGTTTTCAGCACCATGACCCGGAAGCTGATTCCAACATCGTCGGGACTCGTCCCCGAAGCAACGGCGGATTGGTAAATAATGTAATAAATCAAGACGACCAATAACGCGTATCCGATCGCGATGAAAGCCTCGATCCACGGGGCTTTTTCTTTCCGCAGACGGAAGAAAACGAGTTTAAGCAGCTTTCCCATTGTTATTTCCTCCATCGACTAAGCCCACGAAGTAGTCTTCGAGTTCTCCGCCTTTTTCTTTGATCGACTTTAAACGAAGCCCCTTATCGGTGAGGGCCATGATGACTTCGGCCGATTCGGTATAGCCCGTGACGTTTAAGCCCGATTTGCCAATGAGCTCGAAGCCTTCATCCAACAAGATTTTCTTCGCTTTGCTATCGTCATCGGTCACGATCTCGAGATTCCGTTTCGAGGCGGTTTCCAAATCATGGGCCGAGATCTCTTTGATGATCTTGCCGTTATCGATGAAGGTGTAATCGGTCGCGAGTTTGCTGAGCTCCGAAAGAATGTGGGAGGAGATCAAAATTGTGATTCCCTGTTGATTGAGGTTAAGCAAAAGCTCCCGGATTTCCCGGATACCTTCGGGGTCGAGGCCATTGGTGGGTTCATCGAGAATTAAGAGCTTCGGATCGCCGACGAGGGCCATCGCGATGCCTAAGCGTTGCCGCTGGCCAAGCGAGAAGTCGCGGGCGTGTTTTTTGCTGTCTTTGAGGAAGCCAAGCCCGACGAAATCGAGCTTCGCATTGATGTAGGCGTTCATGTCTTTCGGCGGGACCGCCATCAGAATGCAGCGGGTATAGAGGTTATCGTGCGCGGACATCGAAAGATAAAGCGCCGGGGTCTCCACCATCGCGGCGATCGCGGCCCGGAGCCGGACCAATTTTTTCGGATCGCTTTCCCCCATGATCGAATAGGTGCCCGAAGTCGGATGGGCGACATCGGTGAGCAAACGAATTAAGGTCGTTTTGCCAGCACCGTTTTTCCCGACGAGGCCCATGATGGAGCCTTGGCGGATTTTGAAGTTCACATGATCCAGGACCGTTTTGTGGCTGTAGACCTTGGTGAGTTCCCTTGTTTCAATGACGTTTTCCATATGGAACCAATATAGGCTCATTAGCCCGGAAGGGAAAGGAAAAAGAAAACGGCCTTCCTTGGGGAAAGCCGTCTTCCTTAAAAAGAGAGGATCGTTCGGCCGAATTAGATGACGTGAGTCTCTTTGAGAAGAAGCTCAACGTCGGTCCCTTTGACCTTCTTGAGGGCCTTTTTGAGCACCAATTTCTCGAGCGGCGAGAGTTGGGTTGACGTGATCGGCTTTTGGTCGAGCGCGTAATAAGTCGCTCTTAAGAGTTCGCGGACATCGTAGGTCGAACCCCAAACTTCGGGGACGCCGCGATCGACGTTAAGAAGGGTGTAGACCGCTTCCATCCCGGTCCGCATCGAGTACTCGGTCGTGAAGATGGTGTCGCGCGGGAGTTCGGCGAATTGACCAATGAAGGCGAAGTTGACACTGCCCTGCGGCACCACCAACGGTCGATCCGTGTGGGTCCGCGGCATGAAGAAGGCGTTGATGTAAGGAAGGAAGCTCGTGGTCGTGTTGCAGTGTTTGCTCGCGATCTCGTGAATCTGTTCCACGGGGACGCCAATGTGATAGAGCCACTCCTCGCAGATTTCTTCGCCGGTGCAATCCCGCATCGCTTTCTTGATGTAATTGCCCGGGCGATCGGTGAAGAGGCCATAGAACCACACGCAGACCTGCTGGTTGGATTGATCGAGGAACTGGGGCTGGCGGTTGATCGTCCAAGAGCAATACCAGTTGGGCAAGCTGTCTTTGACCGTCACGATTCCGCCGGTGACGACTTTGCCCGAATGGGGATCGCGTTTGCAGATCTTCACGATGTAAGGAATCACCGACTCATCGAGGGTCGTGATCGTCGCGGACATCCAATTCGATTTGCTGATGTCCCCGCAGAATTTTTGCGGATGGCCAAAGCTACGATCTTGCGCCGCGATTTTATTCCACATATCCCAGGATTCGCCGGAACCATCTTTCAATTTCGAAAGATCCGGGGCGTGGGTCTGATCACCATAGCAGGTGCTATCGGTGCAGCAGCCGTTCGTGATGAAGACGAGATCGTCTTCGTCCAAGTCGATCGAGGATTCAACCCCATCCTTCGTATAAACGATTTTCTTCGCGAGTTTGCGTTTAGGATCGGAAGTATCGAAGATCACGTTCGTCACATCGATCCCGAACTCGAAGGAGACTTTGTGGGCTTGAAGATAGTCCATTAACGGCAGAATCATGCTGTCGTATTGGTTGTATTTGGTGAAACGAAGGGCCGAGAAATCGGGCAAACCGTCGATGTGGTGAACGTAGCGTTGGAGGTAGCGTTTCATCTCGAGGGCGGAGCTCCAGGTCTCGAAAGCGAACATCGTTTGCCAATAGAGCCAGAAATTGGATTTCCAGAAATGGTCATCGAAGATCTGGTCGATCTTCATATCCTCGAGCTGATCTTCGGGGGTGAGATAGAGCTTCGTCAATTCCTTTTGGGCTTGGGCATCCAAGGTGAATTTCCGATCGGTGTGGGCATCTTCGCCCCGGTTGGTCGTGGCCCGGCATAACGAATAGTTCGGGTCTTTCTTGTTGAGCCAATAGTAGTCGTCGAGGACGGAAACCTTCGGATCGTCCCGGCTCGGAACATCGCGGAAGAGGTCCCACATCACCTCGAAGTGGTTGTCCATCTCGCGGCCGCCCCGCATGATGAAGCCTTTGCTCGGGTCATGGATCCCATCAGTCGAGCCGCCCGGGATCGGCAATTTCTCCAAAACGTGAATGTGCTCGCCCTTCATCTGGCCATCGCGGACCAGGTAGAACGCCGCGGTGAGCCCCGCTAACCCCGTCCCGATCACATAAGCGCTCTTCTTATCGACACCATCCGGTTTTTGCGGGTGGGCAAACGCCTCGTAATTTCCTGCAGAATGATACATGAGAATTCCTCCTTAAGTGAATTCTTTCGACCCCTCCAATCTAGTGAGAAAAAATGGAAGCCAAAAATGACAAAAGGAAACGGGTGAGCGATTTTTGCCCACCCGTTATGGCGTGTTGAATTTTTAAACACCGACCCTAAATTGTCTTATCGACCCGATAATTCTCGAGGGCTTGGATAATCGTGCCTTTGGTGAGAAGGGAAATCCGGTCGATGATGAGCTGTGGCTCTTCAACCATGCCGTGTCCGATCCAATCGAGGACGAGTCCGACGAAGGCGTATTTGTAGAAATGGGCGATGAAGGCTTTATCGTCCTCGCGGACATGCATATTGACCGAGAGTTCATCCACCACATTCTTAAGGAGAGGATAAGTCAATTTGTAGAGGTAGAGTTCGAGCTGGTCGCGGGAAACCGAGTGGTAGATGTTCATCACGAAGCGTTCGTCCGCTTTCATGAGTTTGAACACATCGAGGAAACCCTGCTGCCACGAATCGTAGTGTTTGTTATCTTGGAGAACCTTGTCGCAATCTTCGAGGCAAGTCCATTCGATCAAGTCCGCGATATCTTGGAAATGATAGTAGAAGGTTTGACGGTTCACGCCGCAATCTTCCGTGATGTCGCTCACGGTGATCTTGCTGAGAGGTCGGGTCCCCAGAAGTTTTTTGAGGGAGGCGCTTAAAGCGCGTTTTGTGATTTCAGACATGATTGCGACTATTGTAACAAAAAACGACAAAAGTGAAAGCCCGTAAAAAAGAAAAAGCGGAAAAAGACGAGAGCCCAAAGATGGATGCGTTCCTCCTTTTAGGCTTAAAATAGGAACATGAATGATTTAGAACCGCTCTATCTTTATATCGCGAAGCGACGGCAGGACCTCGGCTATACCCAGCGTTACTTGGCCGATCGTCTCGGCTACACTCCCCAAGCGATCAGCAAATTTGAAAGCGGCGAAAACGAAATCGCCCTCAACGTCTTGCCGAGCTTAGGCAACGTCCTCGATCTCTCGATCGCTGATATTTTCGCTCGGCGGATCCCGACGGGGAAACTGAGCGAAGCCAATAAGACGATCGACCTTGATCTTCTCACCAAGAACTTATGGGCGCTTCGTTACCAAAAGAGGCTGACCCAAAAGCAAGAAGCCGTTCAATTCGGAGTGTCCGAGCGGAGCGTCCGCAATTACGAAAAGGCCGATTCGTTCCCATCGATTTCTTTTGTAGAAGCGGTAATGGATTATTACCAAGTCGGGGCTGACCAACTCCTTTATAGCAACCTTTATAGCGAGGCCCAGAACCAAAGACGCCATCAGATCTTCAAAGTTGTTTTCCCGGTTTTGGCCTTTCTCTTCGTCGGTGGGGTCGCCATCGCTGTTCCGGTCGCCATCCACCTCTCGAACGGTCATAACAACCCTTCGTCCAGTTCGACTTCAAGCGCTTCGAGTAGCATCAGCAGTGTCATTTCTTCTTCGAGCTCTTCCCTCCAAAGTAAAAGCGCCTATCCGATCCGCTCCTACTTTGAGCCGAACAAATAGACGCTTTCTTTTAAGATCAGATGAAGAGGGTCGTCGCGGCTTTTTGGCACTCCGCCAAGTAAGTCGCAACCCCAACATAGTCGATCCCGTCGATCAGCTCCTCTTTCTTGATCCCCATGATGTCCATCGACATTGTGCAGGCTAAGAAGCGGACTCCGGCTTTTTGGGCATTGGCCAATTGCTCCTCGAGGACGGGGACGTTTTTCTTCTTCATGACCCCACGCATCATCTTGGAGCCCATTCCCATCATATTCATCTTCGAGAGCTTGAACTTTTTGGCCCCTTTTGGCATCATCCAGCCAAACATCCGTTCGATCAAGCTCTTCTTCACGCGGGGGGCTTTGGGTTTCCGTAAGAGATTTAATCCCCAGAAGGTGCAAAAGACGGTCGCCGGCTTTCCCATCGCCCGGGTTCCTTGGGCGATGATCATTGCGGCGAGGGCCTTATCCATGTCGCCGCTAAATAAGACGATGGTGGTCCCGCCGTTATTGGGCGTTCCGCTTAAATTCGATTGCATGGGTTGGCCCTTTTCCACCACCGCGACGATTTTTCCGCCTTGGTTTTCATTCGATACGACCGTGTTTCCGGTCGTTTTGGCCCAAAGGTCGATATCGGAAGCAAACCCGCAATCGGAAGCAATGATTTTCATCCGCTGGCCCGGCTGCATTTTTTCGCTGGCTTTCGAGGCCTCCATGATCGGACCCGGGCACTGTAAACCCGTGGCATCAACTTCGATCATCGGCTCGGAATTTTTCGGGGTGTCCATGGCAATGTTCCCTCCTTTAAAGGCAGTAGACTGACTAACGGTTAACGGGGCTTCGATCGTTTTCTTTAATCGCATGCCCCCTTCGACATTGATGAGGTTCGTATAGCCTTCGCCCCGCGCCAGGCAAATCCAAAGGTAGGCGGTGAGGCCGACGTTGCAGTAAACCACGATCTTCGCGTTCTTATCTTGGGGCAGTTTATCCAGATTCTGCCGCAAGGTTACAAAGGGGATATTGACCGCGCCTTCCATGTGCTCGATCTGATATTCCATCGGAGTTCTTGCATCGACAAGCAAAGCATCCTTACTTGCTTCCGCAACTTCCGCTAAAGAAATCTGCTTGTAGTCGCCTCGAAGAAGATTGCTCGCCGCATAGCCCACAATATTGATCGGGTCTTTGGCCGAACCATAGGGCGGGGCATAACTGAGTTCCAAATCCATGAGATCTTGAACTTTTAAGCCCCCAGCGATCGCCGTCGCGATCACGTCGATGCGCTTTTCGACCCCATCATGGCCGACCGCTTGGGCTCCTAATAAAGTTCCATCCTTCGGGTCGAAGACGACTTTGAGGGTGAGGAGCGAAGCCCCCGGATAATAGCCAGCATGTTGGTTCCGCTCGATCATCACGCTTTGATGGGCCCGGCCTTTCTTATCGCACAAGGCTTCACTATAGCCCGTCGCCGCCCCCGTTTGATCGAAGACTTTGATGACGCTAGTTCCGAGGGCGCCTTTATACGAATAAGGAAGATCATGAAGGACGTCCGCGACTAAACGGGCTTCGCGGTTCGCCGGACCCGCGAGAGCAATATGGGCAGTCCCCTCGCTTAAAGGATCCTTGACTTCGGCGAGATCGCCAATGCAATAAAGATGAGGAACCACCGCTTTACTTTGTTCATCATAGACTTCCATCTTCGGGCTCGTGAGAACGTAGCCAGAAGGGGATAACGCGAGATGGGCGGATTTCGCGAGGGTGTTTTCGGGACTGACGCCTAAGGAAAGGACCGTGAGGTCGCTTCCGAGACTTTCACCATTCGAGAGGATAACGGTCTTACCGGAGTCTTCGAACCGAGTGACTTGGACTCCTAATTTCAAAGCGACCCCATGAAGGACCAATTCATTTTCGAGGAACTTCGCCATCTCCGGATCAAAGGGCGGCAAAATCTGATTGCGTCCTTCCACCAAGGTGACTTCGAGTCCGCGGGCCACTAAATTCTCCGCGACTTCGATCCCGATGAAACCCCCACCAACCACTAAGGCCTTCTTGGCTCCAAGGTTCAATGCGGAGGAAATCGCATCCACGTCCTCCATGTTCCGAAGAAAGAAGACATTCTTTGCTTCGGCTAAACCCTCTAAAGGAATCTTTCGCGGGGATACCCCCATCGAAAGAATCAAATCGTCATAGGTTTCTTCGTAGCTCGTTCCGTCTTCCTTTCGGATCGCAACGCTTTGCTTCTCCCGGTTGATCGCGACCACTTCTTGGTGGATCCGCACGTCCAAATTGAACTTGGCTTTCAAAGTTTCGGGGGTCTCTTGAAGGAGCCGTTCCCTTTCCTTAATCACTCCGCCGAGATAATAAGGTAATCCGCAGTTTGCAAAGCTGACATAACCGCTGCGCTCAATGATGATGATTTCATCTTTCTCCGAAAGCCGACGTAGCCGCGTTGCCGCCGTCGCTCCGCCCGCCACTCCACCCACAATGAGAATCTTGCTCATGTTTGTATCTTCCTTTCGGTCACCGATTAACGAACTTCAAAATCTAGATTAATTATAAACATCCCCCGTTTAGAAAGAAGGGAGACGCTCTCTCGATGGGGCCCTTTCTTTTCGTTCCACTAAGGAAAAGAGGGGACCCTGTATGGTATCATTGTGTCATGGATGCGGGACTGAGCGGCTTGGTGATGGCCTTAAGGTGCCTCATTTCGATCGGCTTAGTCTTCATGCCAGCCTTTGCCTTATTGCCGACTCTTCCCACCAAAAAATGGTTTGGGCTCTTGGGCCTATTGAGTTTCTTTTGTCTTGCCGGCTCCACCGTCATCGTCGTCCTCTATGTCTTAGGCCCCGATTACTATACTTTGCTGGAGTTCCTTTATCTTCCTTTTATGGCCGGAGGAGTCGCCTTGGTTCTTCCCTTCTACCGAAAGAAGCTTTGGTACACCCTTTTTGTTTTCACCTTATCGCTCACCCTCTACCTCATTCTGAATTTCCCGACCGAAATCCTAAGACGTTACTTCCCGGATCCGATCTGGGGCGAAGTCCTCTATCTTGTGATTCGCTTGCTTTGGCTCGTGGGTCTCTTCGTCCTTTTCTTAAAGGCCTTCCGGACCCCGATGCTCGAAGCCGAAATGAAAATCGGCCGGCGCTTTCTTTATCCTTTCTTGCTCAATCTCTTGATCTTGGGACTTTTGACCTTCATCGGGGTCTTCCCCAAGATGTGGTATAAGCGCGATAGTTCGGTCTTCTATTTGATTGGCTACGCCGGTCTTTTCATCCCGGTCGCTTACCTTTTGATCTACCGCTTTATCCGAATCCTTCGCCTCGAAAGCGAACGGAGCCAAGCTGAAGCGTTAAACGCGTTAAAGATTAACGGTCTTGAAGCCCAAATTCATCAGGATGAAGCCTATCAAAAAGAAACGGCCAAGACCCGGCATGACCTCCATCATCATATTGAAGCTTTACTTGGCCTTCTTTCGGAACATAAAGACGAAGAAGCGATCGCGTACCTCGAGTCTTACTCGAAGGAATTAAAGCCCACC
>MVZL01000030.1 GCA_002068375.1 Tenericutes bacterium ADurb.BinA155 | reverse complement strand
CTTCCTCGCTGGGTTTATACAAAGTCTAACACAAATAGTTTCGGCCATAGGTCGCTATCTGAAAGTCAAGACTGGAAAGTGATTGACGGACCCCTAAACTAGAAGCCCCAAGGAAGGAGGTCCCATGAACGACAAGGCACTCTATTGTGTGATCGACCTAAAGAGTTTCTACGCTTCGTGCGAATGCGCGGCGCGCCATCTCGACATCTTTAGCACGCCCCTCGTCGTTTGTGATCCGACCCGCGGTCCTTCCACCATCGTGATGTCCGCGACCCCCTACCTCAAAAAGACCTATGGCGTCCCCAATGTCTGCCGGAGACGGGACCTGCCTAATGTCCCGAATTTGATCTTGGCCCAGCCCCGGATGGCCTATTACGTCGAGATGTCCTCGCGGGTCGTCTCGATCTTCTTGGATTTTGTCGATGAGGCTGATCTTCATGTCTATTCGATCGATGAATCTTTTCTGAATATCGGCCCTTATCTCAAAGTGAGCCATTGCACCGCCGAGCAATACGTCGCAAAGATTCAGCAACGGATCAAAGACGAACTCGGTCTCGTCGCCACCGCCGGAATCGGTCCCAATATGTTTTTAGCGAAAATCTGTCTCGATAACGAAGGGAAAAAGAAACCCCCTTATTGTGCCCAATGGACCTTGGCCGACATCCCAACCAAACTTTGGACGATCAGCCCCATCACCGAAGTCTGGGGCATTTCCGATGGGATTGAGCGACGGCTCCGCCTCATGGGAATCCGTAGTGTGGAAGGCTTAGCCCGCGCGAAGAGAGAAGACCTCGAAAAGCAGTTCGGTATTTTAGGAGACCAGCTCCATGATTTGGCAAACGGAATCGACCGGACCGATATTCGGGAGAAGTATGTCCCGAAGGAGACCCATCTTTCGATCGGGCAAGAGCTGAGCCGGGACTACACCCTAGAAGAAGCGAAACTCATCCTGCGCGAGATGAGCGATGATCTTTGCCTCCGACTCCGTCTTAGCGGCCAAAAGACGGGGGAGGTGTCCCTATTTATTGCCTATTCGGTCCAAGCGGAAGGCGGCTTTGCCCATCAAATGTCTTTACTAAAGCCAACCGACGATAACGACACGATCTATCAAGCGATTTTGGAGCTCTTCAATCGCTATAGTGAACCCAAGCCCGTTCGGAATCTTGGCCTTGGCTTTGGGAAACTAGGTCATTATGAGTATCAGCAGCTCGACGTTTTCGAATCGAGCGAACTTTTGACTGAAAAAAAGAATTTGCATAAAGCAATCGACAAAATCCAACTCACTTATGGCCGGAACGCTTGCCTCCGGCTTTCTTCCCTCACGAAAGCCAGCACGATTCATGAGCGGCATCAGCAGATCGGAGGTCATAAAGCATGAACGCCACCTTAGACCGCGGCATGGTGAAATGGGCTCCGTACCAATCCTTAGTGGAACAAGCGACTTCTTTGGCGTTCATGCGCCGGCAAAAAGCTAAGGTCGCGAAGCCCCAACTTTCGAATGAGGCCGCTGAGGAAATCAACGAGATCTTGGTCGACTATTGCGACGAGGAAGTGACGGCAAAGTATTGGCGGGATGGCTTCTTTTATGAAGCCACGGGCCTCATCAGCCGGATCGACACTGTCTTCCGTTACCTCGTGATTGGCGAAACCAAAATCGAACTTCGGTCCTTGGTCGCGTTAACCCGCGATTAAAAATTTTTCGTTTTGACCAATAAATCCAAGATAAACTTTGTTTATAGGTTGCAGCAGTCTTAGCGGATTGCTGAATGGGACGCCCCTTGAGCCCCTATATCACGGGGCGCCCCGCTTAAGATAAACTATAGGGACAAAAGCGTCGGATATCCGAAACGCTATAGGGGTAGCCACATGAAAGAAGAAAAACTGGAGAAAGCCGTCGTCAGACTGCGCGAAGGCGATTCAAACGCCTTAGCCGAGATCTACGAGATCACGTCGCGCGGCGTCTTCACGTTCGTCCTTCCGATCCTCCACGATTATCAACTCGCGGAAGACGTGATGCAGCAAACGTTCGTCACTGCCTATGAGAACATCCAGTCTTACCAACCGGGCACCAATGCGCGGAACTGGCTGCTCACGATTGCCAAGAACATGGCCTTAACCGAAATCAAAAAAAGAAAACGTGAGGTTTCTTATGATTTCGATCAGGACAACCATCCCGATGGCGTCTATTTCTTAGGCAACATCGACTCCCCCACTATCGCCTTAGCCAATAAGGTATTGGCCGAAGACGAGTTCAACATCGTCATCATGTACGCGGTCGGCGAATACAAGCACCGCGAAATCGCGGAATTCCTTCACATGCCCTTAGGGACGGTGACTTGGAAATACAACAACGCCCTCAAGAAAATGCGGAAGGCGCTCGAAGAAAATCAAACGTCGTATGAAAGAGAACAAGCGAAAGCAAAAATCTGAATCTTTTGACCAGGGGAAGTTCGTCCCGAACGTCCTCGATAAGGTCTACGCCCAGCTCGGCATTTCGGCGAACCAAGAAAAGGTGAGCCCGGAAGAGGAGCAGCGGATCCTTTCCTTATTCGTTAAAGAAGCGGACGCCTTCGTCCCGAATGTTCTCCCAGCGGTCCAAGCTCAAACGCATGTTTTAACTCCGGAAGAAAAGATCGATCCCGCCGCCGAAGCGAAGATCATCGGTTTAATCGCCAACGAAGGGGCCGCCTTTGTTCCCAACGTCCTCCCGGCCGTGGCGAAAGCCGAGAAAATCGAGATGGCCCAAGAAAAGGTGAGCCCCCGCGAAGAAAAACAAATCGTTAAAGCAATCCAAAAAGAAGCAAGCGTTTTTGTTCCGAATGATCTCTCGGCGCTCGAGCAGATCTGTGGGACCGTCAAAGTGAATGAAACCCAAGAAGCCTTGGAGTTCAACGAGAAGATGAAGAACGAGGCCGGCGCTTTCTTAGCCCCCTCGGAAAATCAGGTCTATGCCAAAACCGGCCTCAAAAAGAAGGGGTTTTGGGCTTGGCTCGTTTCGGCGAAGGGCATCGCGATCAGCTCGGGCGCCTTAGCGGCGACGGCGGCCGCGGTGACTTTGGCGATCGTTCTTAATACCGGCTCGAACGCCACTTTACTTCCGGCAAGCGGGGCGGTGACCGTCGTGAACGTCGCGGTGACTCCGGCTTCCGCGACCACCATGACCACCAGTGCCAAAGCCCTTTTGAAAGAAGCGACTACGACCACCACTTCGAGTGCGAATACCTATACCCCGAAAGCCTCCTATCAAGTCGACGCCAAAGGCTTAACCGATTCTACGACCTTCACCCCGAAGAATTATTCGGGTACTTTGGCCTTTGTGGCTCCGAGCAATACCGAAGCTCCGGCTTTCTCGTCTTCGCTCCTTTCAAGCGCCTATACCAAGGGCTACCTTGAAACCAAAGATTCCACGAAGAATAACGTCATCACCTTGCGGATCATTTCGAGCGATCTTCAGTACAACAACTCGAGCGTTCAGGCTCTCTATCGTTCCAAGATGGATGAGTATTTGAAGCAGCAAAAGATCTACGCGACCATCGAATTCGAAGATACCGCGGACATCAATAAAGATCTCAATGCTTTCATGGCGAAGGGTTACGATTCCAGCCTGACCAACCAGATCTACGAAATCTACGATAAGCTCATGAGCGAGACTCATATCGCCGACTACACCAGCTATCAAAGCGGGACGACTTCGGCAAGCCATGCCGCGGCGACGGGCTTTGCGGAATATGCGAGTCTTCTTTGCAGCGACTCGTCCGATTTCCGGACCAAGCTCAATGGCTATCTCACCACGATCGTGACCGGCGCCTTCTCCGACACTGGGCTCCAATACGTCCTCAATGCGACCGATCTGATTTATAAGGCTTATAAAGGCAAAGTCAGTGTCACCTCCCCCATCAAAAACGACATGATGATCCATCCTTATATGGAGGCGATCGCCCGGATCAAGCAGACTCAAAGCTACTACGATTCGACGTATTACTATTCGAGCACGGTCGATGCGAATGATTATGCCGCGGTCACGACTTTGCCAGATCCGCATAGCTTAACTTCAAGCAATGTCGATTCTGCGATCCAAGCGGTTCGTGATTATTTCATTGCCGCGAATAGCCAAAGCGAAGAGGATGTCATCAAGTTAATTCGGGCGGCCGAAGAGAAAGCGGCCAATCAGACGACCGAAGAAGGCCTACCCGATCCTTACCGCGATGACCGCGATCATGGCGGCCACGACCACGGCGATGGTCCAACTGATCCCAACTGGGGCGGCGGCGGCGATCGGCATGGCGACGGCGATTGGTTCTAAATAACAAAAAAGGCTTCCGGGCGTAAAACTCGGAAGCCTTTCCTTTTGCGAAGTTTAATTATTCTCAGCGAAGAACGATAAGCCAACATCCGAAACGCCTGTATAGGCGCAGTTGAGTGCGGCATACGCATTCGCGAGGGTAACGGCTTCGTTCTCAGAATCGTTTTGATCGACGGCTTCTGAGTTGAAAGACGACTGCTCGTTTTTCATCGTGTGTCTCCTCCTTTGCTATAGGATCCTCAAGTTCATCGCTCGAGGCACCCCCACTATAGGGGCAAAAGATTTCTAGACAAGCCTTCGAAGGGTTGATAGCGTTTTCAGAAAGGCCTTTCAACGAGAGACACTACAAATAAACCTAGATTTCATCGAAGAAAAATAAAAGCCCATGATAGCGTTTTCATGGGCTTGTTTGAAAGCGAATTCAGGTTTAGAAGGCCCAATTTCCGTCTTTGAATAACGGAATTTGCTTCCCGTTTTCATCGGTTCCGACGATCGAAAGATCGGCACTTCCGATCATGAAGTCGACGTGGCTCGAGCTCTTATTGATCCCAAAGCCATGGAGCTGCTCTTCCGTATACTTTTCGAAATTCGGATAGAGCTCAGTGAAGCCCCGTCCTAAGGCCAAGTGGCAGGCCGCATTCTCGTCATAGAGGGTGTTGAAGAAGAGAATCCCGGTATTATTGATCGGCGAATCAAAGGGAACGAGCGCGCATTCGCCAAGATAGGCGGAGCCTTCATCGATCGCCAAGATGCTCTTTAACGCCTCTTCGCCGGTTTTCGCGTGGACCTCGACCGCTTTGCCTTCATGGAAACGGACCGAGAAATCTTCGATCAAGGTGCCTTGATAGGCCAAGGGTTTCGCCGAGTAGACGATCCCTTCCGCTTGCCCTTTCATCGGGGAGGTGAAGCATTCTTCCGAAGGAATGTTCGGCTGGAAGTAGGTCCCTTGAAGGGTCTTCTCACCTCCGCCTAAGAAGATCACACCGGGGATGAGCCCCACCGTGAGATCGGTTCCGTTCTTCGAGGTGTAATGGAGACTCCGAAGTTTCAGCGAGTTCAAATAGTCGCAGCGTTTCTTGAGATCGACGTCATGCTGCTCCCAATTGGCCACCCCATTGCCATCATTTGCCCGGGCGGTTAAAAGAATCGCGTTCCAAAGGGCTTCGATCGCTTTCTTGCCCCGAAGGTTCGGGAAGACTTTCTTGGCCCATAGGGGCGAAGGAGCACCCGCGATGCACCACTGATATTTATTCTCACGGCCTTCTCGTAACGGCCAAATCGTCTTCATCGTCCGGGCTTTGGCAAAGGCAACCCGTTCCGGATTGACTCCTTTTAAGGCATCGGGATCATCGGAATCGATCCAAATGAGGCAGGGCAGGACGTCGTTATTGTATTTTTGGAACTCGATATCAAAGGGCAGCACTTCGCCTAAATTCTGTTTCTTTTGGAAGCGGTAGGCCGCTTTCTCACTCTTTTGGGAGTACCAACGCATCACGACGTGGGCCGCCCCGTTCTTATAGCAAGTTTCAGCGACTAAAGCCGCGAAATCTTCGGTAACGACATTCGACTGGATCACCACGTCTTGTCCTTTTTGCAAAGCGATTCCGCTTTTCACAATCAATTCGGCATAGGCTTTTAGCAAAGCTTTTTTCATAAAATTTTCCTCGCCCCTATACTACGCGTTTTCTTTTTTATTCCTAGCGATATGTTAGACAAGGCGGGCTTTTCGTCAAAGACTCGATTGGGAAAGACTTTCTTCCTTTAAGAAACGCGCTACAATTCAAGGGCAAATAAAAAAGGAGCATTTTATGTTGAAACGTGGTTCAAAAGGCTGGGCAGTATGGAACATTGTCGAGGCCATTATCTTGGCGGCAATCGGAGTCCTTTGTGTTGTCTATAACAGCAACCCGGACTTACACAAATGGATTTTGATCGTCTTGGGGATTCTGGTAATTCTCGATGCATCTTGCCGTTTGCTCTTCGATGTCCTCGGGGTCTTCAAAACTCCCGTTGGCACGTTGGTCTCAACCAATTATGCCGCAGTTTTGACCGGGGCATTTGAAATGGCGATTGGCATTGCGGTTATCATGATTGGCAATTCCGATAATAACCAAAACGACGTGATCTTCCAATTCATTGGTAATTTCGTCGGTATCACCTTAATTGCGATTGGAGCCTTGGTTGCCATCTACGCGATTATCTTCATGGTTAGAAAAGCCCAGAACGTCGCGACTTCCATTGTCCAAATCATTGTTGCAGCAATGTTCATTACTTTAGGCATCTTAAGCATCGTCTTCTTAACCGATAAGAGCAAAGCCATGAGCGTTGCCCTCATTACCTTAGGCGTAATCCTCATGATCGCTGGTATTGTCCTATTGGCGGGTACCATCATGGTCCTCAAATCCAATCATGACCTGAAAAAGGCCGCAGTTGCCAAAAAGAAAGACGAAGCCAAACCAGCCGATGCTCCGAAAGCCAAAGAAGAAAAGAAAGACGATAAGAATGTGATCGAAGCAGACGCTAAAGAAAGCGATCCGAAGCAGATCGAAGAGAAGAAAGACGATAAGAAGTAAACGAAAACCCGGAATTCTCTAGCGGAATATCCGGGTTTTTCTTTGGCCTTAGAAACCGTTCGCGTTCGTAAGTTCAAGGAAGTGCGGAAGCGATTCGCACCAGGCGCAGAAGACGTGCCATTCCTGAAGCTTATGGTTCTTCCGCTGATGATACATCGTCTTTAATTGTTGGTAGTTGGTGATCATCGTCGCGGCGAGGCAGAAGCCTTCGGGCAAGGAGGCAACCAAGATCCGCCACTTCGCCTTTTGTTCATCGCGATGGGCCTCATCATCGGGGATCGCGTTATATTCGGCGACGAGTTCTCTCATCCGTTCCAGAATCTTCGGATCGGTCTCATCGACGCATTGGGCCCCGACGTCGAATTTGAGGAGGCAGTGCATCGTCGACTCGCTCGAGACAAAGTCAAACCAGTGATACCGTTGCGCTTCTTTCCACCAATAAAGGGGAGCACACACATCGAGCTGGACCGTGATGCCTTTGAGATAATTATCATGCCCTTCGCCATTGTGGCAGGAGCCGAGCTTTTGGGCCCGTAAGAAATCTTTATCGTTCGCCGCGGAGGTATCGATCACGGTCCGCATCGGATTGCCCGAGGCTTTGACCGCCCGTTCGAGACCATAGACATACGAATTTGAAACTGAGAAGTTCATTGCTGCGCAACCTCCAATAAGTTTTCCATCAAAGCTAACCGAGTGAGTAAACCCACGCCGCCAGGGACCGGAGTCTGTAATTTCACCGGAAGCCCGGGCTCGCAATCGCCATGGAGCTTGCCATCCTCGCCGCGGTTGATGCCAACATCGACCACATAGGCATCCGGCTTTAAGGGGAAGCTATGATCTAAGAAGGCCTGGTGTCCCACCGCAACCACGATCAGGTCGGCGTGCCCCACATAGAATTCCATATCCTCACGGGTGGTTTTGCTATGGAGCGTCGTGACATTGCAATCGTTCTTAGTTAAGAGGCGTCCCATCGGTTTACCGACGATATTGCTCCGGCCAATCACCACCGCATTCTTGCCCCGGAAAGGGAAGCCTTCCTCTTTCAAATAGGAGATGATGCCTTTCGGGGTGCAAGGATCACAGGGGCTGAGCGGATGGAATCCATCGATGTCTTTCTTCGGATTAATGGCTAAACGGACCGCGTCTTCGCTGATTTGCTTCGGCAAAGGGAGTTGAACGATTAAGCCATCAACACTGGGATCTTCATTGTATTTTTCAATCAGTTTCAAGAGGACGGCTTGTTCCGTCGTAGGCGCGAGTTTATCAAGAATCGCATCGGCGCCCACTTCCGCCGCATCCTTGAGCTTGCCCCGAATGTAGGCATCGCTCGCGGGGGAGTCATTGACTTGGATGATCACTAAGCGCGGTTTCCGCCCTAAAGCGACGATCGCTTGGGCGATTTCGAGTTTGCGCATTGAAACATATTCTTTGATTTCCATAGGCCGCCCAAATTTCTAACGGGGAAAGTGTAGCATAGGACCCTAGGACTTTCACGGAACAAAAAGCGTTTTTTCGACAACGACAAGAAGAAACGAAAAAGATGGCCGTTACCGACCATCTTATGAGGTTGATTTATTGAGCAGAGTAGACCGAGATTAGTAGAGCTAAGAAGAGGAAGATGACCGCGAAGCCAAACGTGAGCCAAGTGACGATCTTTTCGGAGCCGCGTTCTTGCTTCTTGGCGAAGACGTTCAAACCGCCGCCAGTGATGGCGCCCGAAGCACCACTCGTTTTGCCGCCTTGAAGAAGGCTGAGCACGATGATGATGAGCGAGACAACGATGAAGATGTAGTCATACCATTTCATCTTGCTACCTCCTTAAAGCGTCTAAAGACGCTACAAAAATATAGACTATGGGAGCAAAAATGGCAACTATTTAATCAGGTCGAGCAAACTTTTTAGTTTCGGACGCTCGTAAGTGGGATAGGCGTTGCTCCGGTCCACCAGTAGGCCATCGATTTTGGCGTTGAGCCCGCTTTCGACGTCCTGGAGCGAATCACCAACATAGAGAATGTCATGGCTGGGAGTGCGTCCAAGTTTTGCAATCGCTGCCAAACACGGTTCCGCGGAAGGCTTCGGGTTTTTGAAGGATTCGTTCCCGGTGATTTCGTCAAAAAGATCGAGGACGTGGAAGCGTTCCAGCACGATTTTCATATGATCTTCGTTGTTGCCTGAGACGATCCCAATCTTGGCCCCGCGGGCCCGCAAGGCCTTGACGGTAGGGATGGCATCATCAAAGAGGGTGATGAGTTTTAAGGACTCTTCGAGGTTAAGCCCCACGCCGATCGCTTTGCGGAAGATCGGATAATCCTCGGGCTTCATATGCATATAATCGGCGGATTGGGAAAGCGAGATATGGATGAAATAATCGCATTCGGCATGGGTGACGTTCATGCCCACCGCGCCAAAACCATATTCGTAAACGGGATAAAGCGATTGAATCGTATCAAAAAGAGTGCCATCGAAGTCGAAGAGATAAACTTGGTACTGTTTCATTTGTCGAGGTTGGCCTTGGCCTCAAGGATGATATCACGAAGTTCAGCCGCCCGCTCGAAATCAAAAGCCTTCGCGGCTTCTTTCATCTGCTTCTCGAGCGACTTGATCTGCGATTCGATCTGACTCCGCGAGCTCTTGCCATCGGCGTTCACCAAGGACTTGATCTCGTCTTCACTATTGTGGAGCGGCGGTCGAATCTCTTTGATGATTGTGGTCGGAACGATGCCGTATTTGGCGTTATAGGCTTCCTGGATACTGCGGCGACGATTGGTTTCCGCGATCGCTTCTTTCATCGAATCGGTCATGATGTCCGCGTACATGATGACTTCGCCATGGGCGTTCCGGGCGGCCCGGCCGATCACCTGGATCAAGGAACGGGTGCTCCGTAAGAAGCCTTCCTTATCCGCATCCAAAATGCAGATCAAAGAGACTTCAGGGATATCGAGGCCTTCCCGCAAGAGGTTGATGCCGACGAGGACATCGTATTTGCCTTTGCGGAGCTGATAGATGATTTCGGTCCGTTCGAGGGTCTTCGTTTCGTTGTGGAGATAGGTGACTTTGATCCCCTGTTCCTTCAAATACGCGGTCAAATCCTCAGCCATTTTGATGGTGAGAGTCACAATCATGACCCGTTCTTTCGCTGCGATCCGTTGCTTGATGTTCTCCAAAATATCATCGATCTGGCCCATCGAGGGTTTGATGGTGATCTTTGGATCGAGCAAGCCAGTCGGCCGGATGATCTGCTCCACTACTTCATGATTGCAGCGTTCGAGCTCATAGTCGCCCGGGGTCGCCGAAGTACAAACGATCGTGGAAGGCATCAGGGCTTCGAATTCTTGGAAATTGAGCGGACGGTTATCTAGAGCCGAAGGTAAACGGAATCCATAATCGACCAGAACTTGTTTCCGGGAATGGTCGCCATTATACATGCCCCGAATCTGGGGAATCGTGACGTGGGACTCATCGATCAAAAGCAAAAAGTCTTTGGGGAAATAGTCCACCAAGGTATAAGGGCGTTGGCCCGGTTGCCGTTTATCGATGTGGCGCGA
>MVZL01000029.1 GCA_002068375.1 Tenericutes bacterium ADurb.BinA155 | reverse complement strand
GAGCTTCCAAGCGATGGCGATAATTGCGCGTCCGACTTCTGGGTCAATACGCTTATGGCGGCCCGCACTTACGCGAAGTCGACCTATAGCCGCGATCTCTTCGCCTATGGCGAGATCTTGAACTCGGCGGGGAACTCCCGGAGTTACAGCAATTACACCCCGTACTTCGATGCCCTCACCGATAACAAAGCGGGTAACTCAATCCGGAGCGCGGTCGATAGCAACAATACCGGGGGCATGGCGAACATCAACTATCCTTCGGGCTTAGCGGCGAAATACACCGTCCTTTGGGGCGAGAGCCATGATACCTACATGAATAGCGATGGCGAATCGAAGAATTCGAGCCAGAGCAATGTCGATAAGGCGTATTGCTTGGTTACGGCCCATAAGGACGCCTCGAGCTTATACTTCATCCGTCCGGGCTCCTCGATGAATACCGCTCAAAGTGAGAGCTACGTGAGCGCGCCCATCGCGGCGGCGAATAAGTTCCATGTCGCCTTTGAAGGCACGAATGAAGCGAGTTCCACTGGCAGCAACTGCGCGGCGATCCAACGTTATGGTAACGGGTCCTATGGCGCGGTGATCGTCACCACGAGTTCTAGTAGCTTCTCCGTGAACCTTTCTAATCTCCCCGACGGCAATTACAAGGATCTTGTGAGTGGGAACACCTTCACCTTATCCTCGCGTTCACTCTCCGGAACCGCCGCTTCGGGTGTGGTGGTTCTCGTGAAAGCCTAAAACCGATTATTCGGATCGAGCGAACCCCCCTTCCTCAAAGAAGCGGGGGTTTTCCTTTTCGCTTTGGACGGCCAAAAAGCAAGAATCCATCGCCAGTATTAAGGTAGTTCCACGCTTCAACCCTATTGTCTCGTGACAAAAGAAGGAAACGGGTTATCATAAAACCATGGACCCGAATCTCACTCCAGAAGGCTTCCAAAAAGAATTCAACCGTTTGAGCGCGGTTAACCCCCAAGAAGGCTATAGCTACGCCAAAACGGTTTTGGCGAGGAAACGGATCAAGAATCCCCAAACCCGCCAGCTCGCCGCTTATTACGAAGCGATGGATCTCTTCTACCAAGCCCGTTACCCCGAAGCGGAAGCCTTGCTCAAGACCTTTCTCTTCTCTTACGAGAAATACCCCTTCAAGCCCTTCTACGTCGATTGCTTCATCATCTTAGCCGCCCTCATGTTCTTCAAGAAGCGTTACTATCTTTCGATCTTCTTTGGCCAACAGGCTCTCGCTCTCGCCGAGGAAAAGAAACTCCCGGACCGTTATAGCACGATCTATTCCAATCTCGCCGCCCCGTATCGCGAGATCAAAGACTACGACCATTGTTTGCTCTGCTTGAACCGCGCCCTCAACTACGTGGGCGATGAGGCCGATCCGGCCTTAAAGGCCAGCCTCATCTATAACCAGGCGGCGATCCTTCTCACGATGGGCCGTTATCTCGAGTCCAGAGAACGCTTAGAGGCCTTAGAGGCCTTAATCGCCCCGCTTCCGGTGAAGCCCCCGTTCCTTAATTTCTTGCCCTTATGCAAGGCCGAGGTCGCTTTAGCTCTCCACGAGGAGAGCAATCTCCACAAGCTCGCCTTAGACTTCCTCCATTCGCCCTTACGGAGCGATCCCGAGGCCACGAGCTTCTTATTAGAGGACGATGAGGATCTTTATCTCCTCTTGGTCAAATCCGGTCTCTACGAGGACGCCAAGCTCTATTTAGCCTCGATCCAAAAAGCGGAAGAAGCCGCGCCCAGCTTAGCGACCGAACTCTTTATCGCGAAAGCGGAACAAGCCGAAGCGTTACGGACCAAGGATGGCGAAGGCTTAGCCAAGGCCAATGCCGCCTTAGCTAAGCTCTACGAAGCCCAGCAAGAAAGCTACACCAAGGACTTCGCGGAAATCACGAAACTCCACTTCGATTTCGTCCGGATGGAAAGCGCCTATCAAAAAGTAACGAAGCGGGCGAGCCGCTACAAAGAAGAAAGCGACACCGATGCCTTAACCGGTTTAATGAGCCGCCGCGCCTTAGAAAAAGAAAAGGCCCGGGTCCCGCTTCTCGCTAAAAAAGGCAAGTACTTGGTTTTGGCCTTACTCGATTACGATCACTTTAAGAGCATCAACGATAATTACGGTTACCAAGTCGGGGACCTCGCCTTACGCTTAGGGGGTCAGTTCTTTAAAGGCTATGGGAGCGTGACCCGCCGGATCTTCCGGTATGGTGGCGATGAAGTCGTGTTTCTTTGGAGCGTCGATTCCTTTGAAGCAATCGCTCCGTTCTTTAAGGAGATTCAAGCGGGCTTAGCAGCGGTGGACCTAAGAACTTCTAACGGAACGAAAGTCCCTTTATCCTGCTGCATTGGTTATACGGTCTATCCTTCCGAAGCCTATCCGGAATTTCCCGTGGCCTTAAAGAAGGCGAACGAAGCGATCCATGAGGCTAAGACTTCGGGCCGGGGCAATATCGTCGGCAAAGACTAAATTCTCACTTTAAGAGTTCGCGCCGGAGATCGAGGAGATCTTCCGCCGCCTTGCAAGCGGGGCAATCGCAGAAGAGGGCTCCGCTTTTCTTAAGTTCTTCCACATGGGCTAAGAAGGCTTTGGCCCCTTCTTCCCCAAATTCGCTTTTCGCTTCCCGCGACTTCGCGAAGGTTTCAAGATCCCCGATCGAGGTGATGTCTTCGCTCAGTTCCCTTAAAAACGCGATTAAGGCCTCGCGCTCCTTCGGCGTTCCCCGGGCGGCTAAATATCCCTTCGCCGCCTCTTTCGCTTCTTTACAGGCCATTGGGGCCGCTAAAAGGCGGTTCGTGGCGTCTAAGGCAATCGCATCAAGTTCTTTTTGCATTTGGGGATTCCTTCCTTTGGATTCTTACCCCGCCATTGTAGCCGATTAAAGAAAGAAAGAGAAAGACTTCGGACCAAAGGGTTCTCTTTTTGATCCGGAGATCGAAAGGGCGAGCCAAGAGGGATTATCTCCGCCCAAGTTCCAAGGTCCTCTTTTCTGATCGGGCTTTTACGAACTTTGGCCCTTTTTGCCTTTTCGCCCCCTATATAAAAGTGAAGGGAGGCCTTCGTTCATGGATGAAAAAGAGAGGTTGTTCGGGAGTTCAAACACTATTCAAGAAAAAATAAATAGTGGTAAAATGTCCGTGTGGAACAAGAACTATCGGACTTTTTATCTTCGATTCTTCCTCCGGGACGTTTTGAAGAGTTGCCCCAGGGGGACTGGCCCTTTGCTTTGCAAAAGGATTATCGCTTCTTCCTTTATCATGGGGCGGAAAGAGTCATGATGGCTCTTGCCTTAAACTATCGGACCGCTTCGGAGGTCCTTATGGCCACGGAGATCTACGCGAAACTCGCGCGGCCGGAACCCTTAGTCTTCCTTCTTCAAAGCTTGGGGGAATCGGATCAGGTCCTCTTAAGGGAACGCCATGTTCCTTTCTTAAGCCTTGAAGGCGAAGTCTTCATCCCCTTCTTCGACTTATACCGTTCGAGCCCAAAGCGGCGGGCCCCCCAACCCTACGACCTTCAAAGCCAAGCCTTGGCCGCTTTCTATCTTTTCGCCCCGGTCGGCTTTTATCCGATCAAAGCGATCCAAACGAAGATTTTGCTTCAACCGAGCCTCTGTAGCGAAGCTAACCGAACTTTATTTGGGCTCGGACTCCTACGGAAACAAGGCCTTGCCACCGCGGCTCAGTACGCCCGGATTCATGACCGCGCCGCGTTCTTGGAACGGCTTTATCCTTTGCTCCTATCGCCCCTAAAGGCGACCTATTACACCTATGATCCTTTGCCCCAAGGAAAAATCCAAGGGGCCGAAGCCTCCTTAGGTCACTATAGCGACCTCTTGCCCCAGTGCCCGGGAATCGCCCTCTCCAAAAAGGAATTCAAGGCGCTTCAGGGGATTCGCCTTTACTCCGAACGGGAACGGTTACCGGGACAAGCCTATCAGCGGATTGATGTTTTCGCTTTTGGGCCTTGCTATCCCTTAGACGGTTACCTCAATCCGCTGGAGGTGATCGCCCTTTATCAGAAGGACCCGGATGATCGAGTCCAAGAAGCGGTCCGTGAAATGAAAGAGCGTTTACTCCATGGTTCCCTTAACTAAGTTCGCTTCGGCTTTTGCTTCTTTCCGCGATGACTATGTGGTGATCGGGGGAACCGCCCTCGCGGAGATTTCTTTAAAAAACAACATGCTGCCCCGCGCCACGACCGATTTGGATTTGATCGTGCTGGCTTCGCTAAAACGAAAGAGCTTTATTACCCGGCTCGTTCGTTTTGCCCAAGAAGGCGGTTACGAAGAAGCCAGTCGGTCCTCCAATTTTTGCTCCTATCGACTTAGCCATCCAAAAGACCACAGTTATCCCAGCGTGATCGAGCTCTTTTGCTTTGACCAAGCATTGGGGGAGAACCTTTCGGATCATCTGCTCCATTTACGCGTTTCCGATGAGGTCAGCTTCTCAGCGATCATGCTTGAGCCGCTCTATCGCCGTTTCGTCGAGGACCATGTCGAAAAGGAAGAGATTTCTTATCTGAACGAAGAGGCCATGATCCCGTTGAAGGCAAAAGCCTTTTTAGGCAATCGCACGCTCTATCTTCAAAATACCCCGGGGATCTCTTTAACGAATGTCCGCAAGCATGGCCGTGACATCATCCGCCTGTCCACCTTATTGGATAACGCCCATCCTTGCGGTCTCCCTGCTCCGATTTTTGAAGATTTGCTAGCCGCGATTTCTTGGATGGAAAAGGATGGATTCGATTGCGCTCAAATCGCCGGCTATCCCTCGTTTGCTATCTTCTCCGCCCAAGTTCAAAAACATTATTTTCCGATCTGACTTTTACGAATTTTGGCCCTTTTTGCCTTTTCGCCCCCTATATAAAAGTGAAGGGGGCTTGCTATGCCAAAACTCGATTCGGACGATCTCGACCTCGCGGTGGTTCCTTTCGGCCGTTACGCCTTCCAAAAGAAGGCCATTCCTTCCTCAAAAGATTTCTATCGCCTTAGCCTCAACCAAGTTCCCTTTCTTTTCTACGAGGATCGCTTCTTAGAATTTGATTCGTCCTTCGAAGGTTTCTTGCCCGAGACGCTTCATCTCCCGAGTGACTCCTTCATCCCGATGACGGCCTTCGATGAAAAGACCCGGGCGAGCATTGAACGTTACCTTGAAAAAGAAGCCCGCTTAGTCGTGGGCTATCTCCAGTTCCGCCTCGCCTTAAAGGAACTCGGGGAATGCCAAGAAGACTCCGAACGCTTCAAAAGCAAGTTAAGTGAAGTTTTCACCCATTATGATCACTTCAAAAAGGAGTTGCTCTTTTACCAAAGGGAACGTCTTAAAAATGGGCAAGAACCCTTTCAGGAGTTCGGGAAATGAATTTAATCCACGACGTCGTAAGAAAAGGCTTCGCCATAAGGGAAACCCGCGTTCTGGACGGTCCGGCTATAACTCTTCAAGATGTAATTGCTATAAACGAGATGGAAACTGGTGACGGGGGCCGCTTCTAAGCTAAGGATCCCGGTGAGCGAGATATTGAGGTTCCCCTTCTTATCGCCGCTATACTCGTAGGTCGTGATGGCGTAGGCGGTTGGGACCGACGCGGTCGAAACGGAAGAGACACTGGCCGCGGAAGAACCATTACTGGAGACGGAGCTTGAACTCGAACTGGAACTCGAAGCGGAGCTTGAACTCGAAAGGACGCTCGAGGAGGCTGGAACCGAGCTTGAGGTCGTCCCGGCATAAAGATCCAAAAGAAGATCGATCTGGCTTTGCAAGGTCGCTTGGCGGTCGATCGAATTGTAAGTGCTATAGGCGCTAGGGATCACCGACTTGGTGATGTCCGCTTCCGCAACGGTCGTCCGGACGGTCTGGCCCCCACTGGTCGTGTCCAAAGAATAGACCCCGGCATCATAGGAATAGACCTTGCTCGATTCGACGCCATTCTTGGTGCTCACGAGGCTTAAGGCAAACGGACTAGCGGTATAGCTGACCCGACGGGTTGAGGTGTTCTTGCCATCATTGACGGCTTCGCGCGCTTCCAAATGATTCTTCGGGAGAGTCCAGCCGCTTTGCTGATGACTCTTAATGAGGGTGAGGCTCTCGGCCGCATCCTTTAAGCCATAGGTAGTTGTTTCGTTTCCCTTGTTATAGCCTAAAAAGTAATAGAGCAGGCCCGCGGTAAGAGCCGCGACTTCAACCCCGATCAGGATGAGTAAAGCGATCCGCTTCTTCTTATTGGAGCGTTCAGGATCATAAGCTTTTTGATTGGGGGTATCGTTCATGAACTCCTATTATCGAAGTCTTTCAGGCGAAGGTCAATGAAACCGGAGAGCGTTTAGTCTTGAAAGGTAAAGAGCGTTCCACCGGGATTGCTCGTTTTGAGGAAGATAAGAATGGGCGCAGCAAGTGAGTCCCACTTCCTGGAGCGAAAGGACTTTTTCGATCATCACGTTCACCGTCTTAGGATAGAGGCCGATCTTGGAACCAAAGCGGACGAAATCCTTCCGGTGGATCTGACTTTTCTTCCCTAACAGCGATAAGCCTAACGCCCCATCTCCCCCTAAGAAAAGAGCGACGGGGACAAGATCATTCGCCGGGGCCAAAGCGTAGCCGCCTTTGGAGTCTTCCTGGAGATATAGGCTCTTATAGTGAAGATCGGAATTCCCTAAAACGAAGCTCACAAGAACCCGATAAAAAAGATCAGCCTTATCGAGAAGCGGATACCGGGAATAATGATCGATCACTAAGGCCGCGCGTTCATAGGAACCCCGATATTTCTGGGCGGGCGAAATCCCAGCGAGCTGAGCAAAGTCCTCGAAAGGAATCTTGATGAGCTCATTCCCTTCAAGTTTCCGATCGACCCGCTTACTGAGATAGGCGATCGAATGATCGGCCAAACGGACGAGAGCATGCGGGACGACGGGGACGCCCATCGCTTCGGCGAAGTCCATCCCAAATTCCTCGGCCTCCGGGAGATGAGGGAAGTCGGACGATTGCGGTTTCAAAATGTAAAGTTTGTTAAGATCGGAGGGGACGAGGCGGCCCCGGAAAGTTTTAGGGGATAGACCTAAAGCGAGTTTCTTTTGGGGACCGGAAAGCGATTCGCCATGCTTAAGCGCTTCTAAAGCCAGGGCGTCGAACTCGGAGAGCTTTATGGCGAGATTAGGAAGAACCGGATCCTTAAAATGAGCCTTCGCACAGTCCTCATGCCAAAGCGACCCCGATTCTTGATGAAGGAGTAATTTGCCACAAAAGAGGCACCGGTACTCACTTTTCATAAAGAAATCGGCTCCTTTTCAACGCTCACGGAGCCCATTAAATCGTGTCCAATGGCTAATAGGAGGGAAAAACGGTCGGTTGCGTGCGACCCCAAAATCTGATGGGAAAGCCCCAAAAGATAGCCCTCCGGAAGTAAGCCCAAGAAGAACGAAAAGAGACGTTCCGATTGATAGGGCTTCTCTTGTAAAGGCAGGGTCAAAGAGACCGGAATCGCATTCGGATTTTGAAGGTATTTTTGATCGTACTGGAAGAGGTAAATTCCACCCCGTTCAATCAGGGTCCCGGCATAGAGATCTTTTTGATAAACATAGGCGGTTCTCATAACGATTTCTCCCGGGGGAAAAGTTCGCAATTAAAACAGGATAAAACTTGTTGGACTTTGGCTAAGCAAAGCGTTTGTTTTCCTTGTTCAAGATCCCGAAGAAAAGAGAGGCTGACGCCCGCCAAATTCGCGAACTGAATTTGGGTCAAACCGACCTCATGACGCTTTTTGGCAACAAAAGCACCAATAAAGTTTGCTTCCTTCCTTTGTTTCATACAAGCATTATAGGCGAACGGCTATAAAATGGCAAAAAGTATCGTAACCGCCAAAGCATTAATGGCATGTAAACGCCTTTTTATTTTCGGAAGTCAAAAAGGGGAGGACAAGTAACCTTTAAAAAGGTTATAATAAAATTATCTCAATTGAGAAAAGGACCCTTATGGAAAAAGCACTGACCTTCAAGCTTCACGATTCCAAAACCTATGCCGTTTCATTTTTCTCCCCCTATGGTTTCCGCCTTTATGAAGTTGGAGTAAAAAGCCCGATTGCTCTTTTCCCCGATGCCTTAGGCCATAGCGAGCCCCGCCATCACCAGGATAAGGCGGGATTTCACTTTAGTCTCGGCGGATCCTCACTTACGGTTGGCTTCGATGGAAAAGTTACATTCTATCGGCAAAAACGGATTGTCTCTTCTTTTCAGATCTTAGGAAAAAACGTGGAACAACCCGAAAGCTTTGCGGAAGGCAGCAAAGAAGGGCATCATCCTTCGGGAGATACCCATCCTTATGAAGGTGGCGTCTCTTTCCCCAATGATGGACCGGTTTATGGTTTAGGGGATAAGACAGGACCCCTTGATAAAAGAGGCTACAGTTACATCAACTACAATACCGATGATCCCTCCGCGCAAGTCGATACCTTTAAATCTCTTTATAAATCTATTAACTTTGTCACGCTTTTCCATAAGTACAATTCGATTGGCTTTTTTCTCAATAATTCCGCCAAAACTTTCTTCGATATCAATAAGACCAATCCCGGGGTGGTGGAGGCGACTTACCAAAGCGGGAAACTCGATCTCTATCTCTTCGTTGGAAACTTCCTAAAAGTCTGCTCGTATTTTGCCTTACTGACCGGGACCAATCCCTTACCCCCAAGATGGGCTTTAGGCTACCAACAATCCCGCTGGAGTTATGGGGACGAAACTGAGGTCGAAAACGTGATCGCCAATTACCAAAAAATCGGCTGCCCTCTTTCGGCGGTCCATTTGGATATTGCTTACATGGATCACTTCAAAGATTTTAGTGTCGATTCGGCCCGTTACCCCGACCTTGGGACATGGTCGAAAAAGCTTTTAGCCGAGGGCGTCCATCTCGTCACAATCATCGATGCTGGGGTGAAAGCGGAGAAGGGTTACCCCCTCTATGATGTCGGATTGAAGAAGGGTTATTTCTCAACCTTGAAGGGCGAAGTTTATCATAACGAAGTCTGGCCGGGCGATTCGGTCTTCCCGGCCTTCATTAACGAAAAAACCCAGGAGTGGTGGGCTGAAGAAGTCGCTCGCTTCCTCACGAAATATCACGTTTCCGGCATTTGGAACGACATGAATGAACCCGCTTCCTTTAAGGGTCCCTTACCGGAAGATGTCGAAATGGGAGGGCTTCCCCACGCTCTTGCCCATAACGTTTATGGCCACTATATGGATAAAGCGACCTATGAAGGGTTCTTAGCCGCCAAAAAACGCCCCTTTATCATCACAAGGGCCGCTTACGCCGGCACTTCGCACTATTCGACCGCCTGGACCGGCGATAACCAATCGATCTGGGATCACTTACGCCTCAGCATCCCCCAAATGGCCAATCTATCGGCCTCTGGCTTCCAAATGATCGGCAACGATATCGGCGGCTTTGGGGGCGACACCACCAAAGAATTGCTCTTACGTTGGATCGCCCTCGGGGTTTTCTCGCCTTTGATGCGGAACCACTCGGCCTTCATGACACGGAACCAAGAAGGTTACCAGTTCGATGAGGAGACCAGCCATATTTATGCTCAGATGGTCCAACTCCGTTACCGGATCATTCCTTATCTTTATGATCTTCTCCGTGAGAGCTCTCTCAAAGGGACCCCGGTTTATCGGAGCTTGGTCATGAACTATCCAGATGATTCCTATACCTATAATGAGAACAGCGAAGTGATGCTTGGCGATGGGCTACTTCTCGCGCCGGCCTTAAATCCGGGTGAGCATCACCGTTATGTCTATTTCCCCGATGAATTCTATGATTTCGAGACGGGGAAGGCCTACAAGAAAGGCCATTATTTGATTGAGACGCCGCTTGATAAATTGCCCTTGTTCGTTCGGAAAGGCGCGATCATTCCTCTCGCCCCGATCGGGACGATGAGCCCGGAAGAACCGGAACGCCTCGAACTTTATGTGACCCCGGGTTCCGTGACCTATTTCCATTACGTCGACGAAGGCGATGGCTTAGCCTACTTAAAAGGTCACTACAACCTCATCAAGATCGTGAAGAAGGGCAAGAAAGTTTCCGCCGCTTACGCCCACCAAGGTCTCCCGAAGCTCGTATCTAAGCTCGTTCTTCTTACCCCCAATGGGAAAAAGAAGGAATTAACTTTCTAAATTTGCACTCCCTCTCGACCCCTCTTCATGAGATAATCACGAATTGGAGGTCGAAATATGGGCAAACGTAAAAGCGCCTTTCTTAAGGGCGCGATCGCCGGTCTACTCGGGGCAGGTTTTACCACGACGGCTTCGATCTTCGCCATTATTTCGTTTTGCGAAGGCGAACTTACGGCCCCCGATTTCATCCGCTACCTCGTCGTCTCGCTCTTCGTGATTGCTTTTGCTTTATTCATCGCGATCGGTTCCTTTCTTCATAAAGCCCGGGTCGCTCAAATCGGGGGACTGCTGGCTTTAGTGGCGCTCCCGGTCGCGCTCTTAGTGAATAACA
>MVZL01000028.1 GCA_002068375.1 Tenericutes bacterium ADurb.BinA155 | reverse complement strand
GTCATTCCGACTTTGATCACTGTTTTCTTTTTCATACGATGCCTCGAGGGAACTCCATCGGGATTCCTAACACTTCATTAACAAGGATACTCTCGTCTTTGTTGGTTTTTATTTAAGAAAAAAGAAAAGCGGAGCCGCCGCTTCGCTTTCTTCGCGTTAAAGAATGATTGTTTGAGGCTTGGTCTTCTCGCTAGGGTCGTGAGCGCAGAGAACCGCTAAGCAATCGGGGGATTGCCGTTGCATTTGAATCCAACTTAAGGTCGTCAAAACATCGGTTTTCGAATACACGGGTCCCGGCAAATTCAGTCGCTCCCACGAATCTTCGTTATAGCCGGAATCGCCCACGATCAAGACGAAACGCGATCCTTTTTGGACTTTGATGCAAAGGGAGCCTTCGCTGTGGCCCGGGGTCAGAAAGACGATGACGCTCCCATCGTTGAAGACATCCCAAGAATGGTGGGACGGCCCATAACTTCCAGTCCAAACGATCGGAGTGAGGGTGATGTCTTTATAGGGTTTCTTCACGTAACGGGCTTGAGGCGAATGGAGCGCTTTGATCTCTTGGGGGCTCACCCAAATCTTCGGGGCGCTTTTCACTAAACGCAGCCCTGAATCATGATCGATATCCATGTGCGTCATAATGACCCCGTAAAGATCGGAAGGAGCGAGGCTTAGCGCCTGCAGTTGCTCATCAACCGCTTGGCCTTTGGGGAGCACCGGCTTCGAAGCGACCCACATCGGAAACGTAATCGCCTTCAAGGGATGCTCTCTTACCGCCGAATCCCAACCGGTATCGATGAGAAGCGCTTTGCCGCTAGGATGGCGGATCAAAAAGCATTTGACCGGAATGACGATATGATTCTTCCGGCTCCGAAATAAGCCAATATAGGCAAGAGGATTCTTCGAGACGCCACGGTTAGGGACGGCGCAGTCGACTCCGACGGTTCCGGTTTGAAGGATGGAAACGCTGAGATCACTCATGCAGCTTGATGCCGGTCGCCGCTTCAAAATGATACTTCACGATTCCGAGATCGATTTTGGTATAGAAGCCGCTGCCTTTGATCGATAAGGAAGGCAGGCCGTTCTCAACTTTGAGGAAGAATTTTTGCTGATTGGTCGCGGTCGGGGCTAACGCGATCGCTTGGATCGCTTGATCCCAATAGGCCGGCTTATCCCCGCTAAAAGAAGCGAGGGCTTTCTCGTCTTTGCTCTTATGGGGGAATCCTTGGACCGCCCCATAACCTAAGGCGATCACGCAGTGGAGCTTTTCGCCCTTTTCAAGTTTGACCGGGGTCTTGCCCTTACCATAAGTTAACGCGACCCAGCAAGAGTTCAATCCCATCGCTTGGGCGGCTAAGACGATCTTCTCGCCATAGTAGCCGATCGCTTCTTCTTGGTCTTTCGGCCCGACGAGAGCCAGATAGTTTTTAACTCCGACGAAATGGCCATAATGGGCCAAAAAGGTATCGAAGGCTTTCGGCTCGTCGAAGCAAAGTTGAAGATGAAGTCCGCTTTCTTTATTCGCTGAGGCGACTAGGGTTTCGAGCGCACTCCGTTTTTCTGCTTCAATCGGCTTATCCAAATAGGATCGAACGGCGTGCCGGGCCTTCATGCTTTCAAGGACGTCCATGATTCTTTTTCTCCTTTTGCATTAACGATAATGCTTGGTTTAAACAGGTGACCACCTCTTGGATTTTGGTGGTATCGGGATCGAGAAAATAGTAGTTCTTCGTTCCTTCGCGGTGACACTGAATGATCCCCGCTTCTTTCAAGATCTTGATGTGGTGGGAAATCGCAGGGCGGGACAAGGAAGCGATCGTCGCGATTTCGCCGACCCGCATCCCTTCGCAATGCTCTTTATTCGCCGCGGCATTGAGCATCGCCGTCACCATGTGGATCCGGGTTTCGTCCCCGAGAGCGATCAAAACGTTTTCCGCGAGTTGAAATGAAGCGATGAGATCTTTGATGTCCTGGTTTTCCATAATGAATGGTTCATAAATTTGAACCAAAGGTAGTATAGCATCGCTTTTCTTTTTGCAAGGATTGAGAAAGAAAAACGAGACGATTGAACTCGTCCCGTTTGAATCGACTAGCGAAACTCAGTGCTGCTTTTTGTTATCGTGGCCGTAGGGTTTTCCCCGATAGCCATGATGGTCGGAATGACCATGGGAAGCATAGCCGTGAGAATTGCTCTTGCGGTAAGGAGGTTCGCCATGATGAGCGTGGAAAGACTGGGGTTTGGCCGCTGAGTTTGAAGGCCGCTCCGTCCGTTCAACGTGGATGTTCTTTTGGGCGAACGTTTGATTTTCGAGATGATCGACGATCGCCATGGTCTTATCTTTGGGAAGTTCAAAGAAGGAGAAGGTCCCCCGGAGGAACACGTCGGTGAAATCATCGTCTTCGAGCCCAGGAACATTCTGAATAATGAAGTCCTTCAGTTTCTCTTCGTTGACCCCATCTTGGAAGCCGACGTTAATGAAGAAACGTTGGTGATCGCTATCGGTGGTGAAGACTTTGCGTTCGGGGCGATTTCCGTCCGAATGAGCCGCGGAGGCCGTCGGGGCCTTGGCCTCACTAGCTAAGCCCGAATCCATCTTCTCTTTAAGAAGAAGAGCCGCTAAATCGAGCGGAGTGACTTCATGGCCTTCCTTCGCGGAATAGCTCGCGCAGGCTTCACTAATCGCCGCTTTCTCTTCGGTGAGATCCTGTTTCATTTTCGGTTCGAGGTTTTCGAGATACTGCTTCATAACGTCTCCTTTATTGATCGTGTAGGCCACTAATGGGCAATGGGTTAAGGCTTCGTACTTTTGAATCATCCCTTTTTCGGAAGGGGTGATGAAGGTGTAAGAGGTCCCGCTCTTATCGACCCGGCCAGTCCGGCCGATCCGATGGAGGTAGAACTCGTCTTCCTCCGGGATGTCGTAATTGACCACGAGGTCGACATCGCTCACGTCGATTCCGCGGGCGGCGATATCGGTCGCGACCATAACGTTCGCATCATAATCGCGGAAGGCTTTCATCGCTTGGTCGCGTTTATTCTGGCTGAGGTTCCCTTGAAGGGAAGTGATCGCATGCGGGGTGGTTTTCGATAAGATCTTTGCGATTTGCATCACCTTATGCTTGGTCCGGCAGAAGACGAAGGCCCTGGTGAAGGAAAGGGTGGTGAGCAAAGAAACGATCGCTTCCTTTTTCGCGTTTTCGGGGACGAGGACATAGCGCTGGGCGATTTGGTTCTCTTGGGTTAAAGTCCGTTTGATTTGGAAAGACTGGACCGAGCTATTGAGATAACGCTGGGCCACCTTTTTGATGTCGGATGAAATCGTGGCGGAGAAAAGGGCGGTTTGGTGAACGTCGGTGATCCGCTTCACGATTTTATCGACGTCTTTGATGAAGCCCATATCGAGCATCTCATCGCATTCATCGAGGACGAGGTAGTGGACCTTCGAGACATCGAGGGATTTCCGTTCGAGCAAATCATTGAGACGGCCTGGGGTGCCCACGACGATTTGGGGTTTGGCCCGGAGCTCTTTTAACTGAGCGCCGACTTTTTGGCCACCGTAAATCGTGGCGAAGCGGGCGTGGGGGAGATACTTTGCGAATTTTTCGAATTCATTGATGACTTGGATCGCGAGTTCCCGGGTGGGACAGATCACTAAGCCTTGGACGGATCCAGCTTCGAAATCCGCGGTTTGAAGGAGGGGAAGCGCATAGGCGGCGGTCTTGCCGGTTCCGGTCGGGGCCTCGGCTAAAACATCCTTGCCGGCGAGGAGGGCGGGTAAGGTCATTGCTTGAATCGTGGTGAAGTCGGAAAAACCCAAGTCATTCAAGGCTTTCACTAACGGTTCGGATAAGGCTAATTCATCGATTTTCATTTTTGAGGCAAGCAAGCATACCACACCCACCAAAGAATAACGAACAATATCGTGGAAAAGGGGAAAGAAACCCCTCTCATCTTCCATTTTTTCATCAAAGAATCGTTTGGCTAACGAAAGAGCTATACTAACCAAAGAAAGGAGGAACTCAAGATGGAAAATGCTTCGAAAGTGATGTACAAAATCGCGAATATCTTCAACTGGATCGCTGCGGTTTTTGGCATCGTGATCATCGTTTTCTCAATCTTAGGTGGCCTCAAGGTTGACTTAGGAAGCAACTTTACCAACAACCTTGGTTGGAACACCTTATGGGAAGGCATTTGGTGGCTGGTTTGGGCGGTCGTTTTGATCGTGCTGACTCGGATCGCCTACAATAAAGGATCCAGCAAAGGCTGGGATGTCCTTTTCCTCGTCTTCGGGATTCTCGGCTGGAATGTCTTCTACATTCTCGGCGGGATCTTTGGACTCGTCGCTCATAAAGATTGAAGTGATGCGAGACGAAAAAATGGACGGTCGCCCGTCCATTTTTTATTGCTTTGCGATGGCGTGGCCGTTTTCGACTTCGATGATTTGGTTAAAGCCCAACTGGTCGCTTAAGCGGTGGCTGATCGAAAGGACGGTCCGGGATTGACGGGCCCGAGTGATCGCCTGAATCACTTGCTGCTCGGTCGCAGAATCGAGGTTGGCTGAGATTTCGTCGAGGAGGAGAATGCTCGGATCCGTCACGATCGCCCGGGCTAAACCGAGGAGTTGGAGTTGCCCTCGCGAGAAGTCATCGGAATGGAAGGGGGTGTCGAGCCCATTCGGGAGATGGACTTTCACGTAATCGAATAAGAAACTTTCGCTTAAGGCGGCTTTGACCGCTTCTTCGGAGATTGTAGGATCCCCCAAGGTCACTTGATCTCTTAACGTTCCTGGAACTGGTTTAAAGCCTTGTTCGACGTAGCCAAAGATTTGGCGTTTCTCGGTATCGGGGATCGCCTGAACTGGATTGCCATTCAGCAATAACGCTCCACCGGTCGGCTCCAAAAGACCGAGAGTGAGACGGAATAAGGTTGTCTTTCCGGCCCCGGTCCGTCCGATCACACAGACTTGCTGCTTGGCGGGAAGATCGAAGGACAGATGGTCGAAAATGAGTTCGGTGCCATCGTCGTAATGGAAGCTAAGATCCTCAAAACGGAGCAACGGGGTCCCCGCTTTTGGGGTTAAGACCTTGCCGGCGGTTAAGGCAGAATCTTTCGGCGAGATCTCTTCTTCGTTGAGGAAACTCTCGACCCGATAGATTCCGGAAACGCCTTCCTGCATGCTTTGGAGTTCTTCCCCAATCGCTTGAATGGGGGCGAAGATCGATGAAATGAGATCAATCGAGGCAGCGAAGGTGCCAATGCTTAAGCCTAAGACCAAGGTCGAATTGTTATAGGAATAAGCGACGACTAAGGTGAGTAAGGCAATCACGATGGCTTTGATGAAATCGATCGTGGGGGAATAGAAGCTATCGAATAAGGCCGTTTTGTTTTGGCTTTGATAAGCCCGACCGAGCAACCCTTTGAAATTGCTTTCGCGGTAAGGCTCCTTTCCTAAGTCTTTGAGAAGGCGGAGGTTATCGATCGTCTCGGCGAAATGATTGCTCTCTTCATTGAGGACTTTCCGGTTCGCGATTTGAGCTTTGAGCATCCCTTTTCTAAAGAGGTGGGTGATGAGGGCGATGAGGGGCACGACGGCGAAGAGAAGTAGGCCAAGAACCCAATTGAAGACGAAAATCGAAACCCAGATCCCGATGATTTTGGCTAAGCTTACGAGCAAGGAGACGAGACCTTCCGAGAACAAAAGTTCGATCGCATAAACGTCGTCAGTGAGGCGACTGCTCATTTCGCCGGAGCCGTGTTTGCTGAAGTAGGAGAGACGGAGCCGCGCGGATTTCTCGAGCATCAGATAACGAAGCTCGTGGATCAGCTTCTCCCCATAAACATCGATCATGAAATTCTCGAAGATGGTGAAGAGGCCTTCTAAGAAGTAGCAACCGTAGAAGAGAAGCGATAAACCGATGAGACGCCCAGTCTCCGGGAGAGTCCCAGCATTTAAAGCCGGCTGAATCTCTTGGTCGATGATGTAACGGAGAGCAAAGGCTGGGAGCAAACCCGAAAGCGAAGTCCCGAGAATCGCGAGGATCAATAAAAGGCTTAAGCCCCAGTGGTGGCGAGCAAAGGAAGAAATGAAACGCGAGGTTTTGAAGGGCCGTTTATTCATGGGATGAGCCTCCCGATTGCTGGAGAAGATAAAGCGAATGGTAGAGGGGGCTGCTCTTTAATAAGGACTCGTGGCTTCCGACCTCGGGGCCTTTTTCCGGATCAAGGACGATCACCTGATCAAGGCCCGCGAAGGACGATAGACGGTGCGAAACTAAAAGCACGAGGGAATCGCCGCAGTCTTCGCGGAGATGGGTGACAATCTCCGCTTCGGTTTTGGGGTCGACCGAGGCGAAAGGATCGTCCAAAATAAGCAGCGGTTTCCGTTCATAAAGCGTTCGAGCGAGGCAAAGCCGTTCTTGCTGGCCGCCTGAGAGTTTGATCCCTTCATTGCCAACCAGGGTTTGCTCCTTTAAGGGCATAGTGGCCAAATCTTCCGTAAACGAAACCCGTTCAAGATAGGGAGCGACGGGCTCACTTCCGCCTAAAGAAATATTGTGTTCGATCGTGTCGGTGAAGAGCTCATTCTTATGGGGCATCGTGATGGTGGTGCCCGCGAGTTCAGAGGGAGAATAGTCCGAAAGCTCTTTCCCAAAAAGGCTCACGCTGCCCTCATAGGGTAAGGCCTTCGAAAAGACTTTGGTGAAGGCGGATTTCCCCGAGGCGATCGGTCCGGTGATACCGATGATTTGGCCGCGTTTCGCCGTCAGATTTAAGTGAGAGATCAAGGTCTTTCCGTCAATCGTCAATGAGAAATCCTTGATCACGAGTTCATCGTCTTTGGCGACAGTGACCGGCGTTTCATAGGGGGCGTAAGGTTTAATCAGAGGTTTAATCCGTTTCCAGGAGGCCAGCCCTTTTTCGATCGAACCAAAGAGCTTCGCGGTCTTGGAGGCTTTGGAAGCCATGAGGACGAAGGTGGTGAGATAGGAAGTGAAGGCCCCTAAGGTCCAATTCGCATTCATGATCCCCGGGATCGGAGCGCTTAAGGGCGCGGAGGAGGCGACCTTAGAAGGCCCTAAGATAAATAAAGGAACGAGGCCCACTAAGGCGATGATGTTCGCTAAGGGGATCATCATGTCGGTTAAAGCCGAAGCTTTGACGTTCTTCTTTTCGTATTCGCCTAAGAGACCATCGTATTCCTTCAGGTGATCCTGATCCCGCCCATAAATCCGGTAGGTGATCGCATTATCAAAGAGATCATAGGTGGCGCTGGTGAGTTTGCCATTGGCTTTCCGCGCTTGACTGGAAGCCGAGAAGATTGCTTTCCGCATAATGAAGGCAACAAGAACTGCAACGAAGACTGGAATCAAGACGTAGAGAGTCATCGTGACATCGAATAGGAAAAGGTAGGCGATATAGAAGATGAACATGATCACGGTATCGAAAATTTCGGTCGTGAGTTTGCGCATTCCTTCGACCGTCGCATCGACGTCGCTGATCATTTTGCTGAGGGTGGTGCCGGTCGAATCGTTCCCGTCCTGGCTCTTTTTATGGAGAAGGTTGTTCTCCAAAATGAGCCGCATCGTGACCGAAGTGTTATTCGCAAAGCGGCGGACGGTGTATCGCTTCGCGATCCGGGCGAGCAAGACCGCCAAAATCGACCCGATGAAGATCGCGAGCAAAATCAAAACATCGTTGAACGGTTGCTGAGCCTCAATGCTATCGACGATCCGCCCCTCAAAATAAGGGGAGACCAGCATCCCAAAATTGTAGAGGAATCCCGTGATCGTGATGAGGAGGCATAACGGCCATTGGGCGGCCCAATAGGAGAGCAGCCGTTCTGGCTTTTTTACTTTTTTAAATGGGGTCTGTCCCATCGGAAAAATTGTATACCGCCTTAAGGGGTTTGCAATGGCCCCACCCGTTCCGGTTTGGATGGCGGCTTGCTTCGGTCCCTTCAAACGGGCATTTCGATTCAGCCTTAGCGGGAAGTTCGAAGTGAAAATTACGGCCGACACTCTTAGCTCTTTACGGTGTTGCTCAACACCAAAACAGTGAACCCCTTTCTTTTTTCTTCGCGATCTCTGGTTTTCATCAAAGAACGGGAAATGAATGAAAAGTTCGTTTCCTTATCAAAATCTTGAGGTGTTCGTGGCATAATAACAACGCAGATTATTCTTAGGAGGAATATCTCATGTTAGTCAATGCGACACGAATGCTCCAAGTTGCCCGGGACGGCCACTACGCGGTCGGCCAATTCAACATCAACAATTTGGAATGGACCAAGTCGGTTCTTTTAGAAGCCGAAGCCTTGAAGGCTCCGGTCATCCTCGGCGTCTCAATGGGGGCGGCCAAATACATGGGCGGCTATTCCGTTGTCGCCGCGATGGTGAAGGCGATGGACCGTTCGTTAGGAATCACCGTTCCGGTGGTGCTCCACTTGGACCATGGCGACTATGATGCCGCCAAAGCCTGCATCGAAGCGGGCTTCACTTCCATCATGTTCGATGGCAGCCATTTCCCGCTCGAAGAGAATATCGCCAAGACCAAAGAACTCGTCGCCCTCGCTCACGATAAGGGCCTCTCGATCGAAGCCGAAGTCGGCGCGATTGGCGGAACCGAAGACGGCGTGACCGCCGATGGCGAAGTCGCCGATCCGGAAGAATGCAAAAAAATCGTTGCCTTAGGCATCGATTTCTTAGCCGCGGGCATCGGCAACATCCATGGAATTTACCCGGCCAACTGGAAGGGACTCCATATCGATGCGCTTGAGAAGATCAATAAAGCCACGAACAACATTCCGCTCGTTCTCCATGGCGGAACCGGGATCCCGGACAATCAGATCCGCGAAGCGATCGCTCATGGCGTCAGCAAGATCAACGTCAACACCGATTGCCAGCTTGTCTTTGCGGAAGCGACCATCGCCTATTGCAAAGCCGGCAAAGCCGATCCGACTGCTGAAAACCTTGAAAAGGGCTATGATCCGCGCAAGCTTTTGAAGCCGGGCTGCGAAGCCATTCGGGCCAAGGTGAGAGAAAAAGTCATGCTCTTTGGTTCGGCCAATAAAGCCAACTATTAATCTTTCCCGAAAACGAAAGTCCTCCGGTGCTGAACCGGGGGACTTTTTATGAGGCCCCTTTCAATTCACTCGGCCTTTTTGTTCTTTATCCTTCTTTCACGCCAATCTCATAACAAGGAAGCGGTTTGGTCTTGAAGACGCCACGCCGCTATGCCTTAATTAGGCTATGTGGGATAACGCCGCGGTAGAACGGGCACTCTCTAAGGCCATTAACCTCGGAAGCGAACATCTTTTACCTTGGCCTTTCCTTGTCTTCTTCGTGGTTCCTTAACGTCGTTTCCTTTTTTGCTTTCGACCGCCATAAAAAAGGAAATCAAAAAGAAATCATGAACTATGTTCTCTATGCGGTCTTTGAGTCCGGGGCCAATATCGATATGCTTCTTTTGGATCTTCACCAAAAGGGCTATAACGGCACCGCGATCAACGGATCTTCCATCAATGCGTTTTTTCACTCCACCATAAACGAGGATGAACCTCCCGCTCTTTCCTTGACGAACGCCTTGGCCCTAACGAAGGGCAGCAATCCGACGTTTTTCCTCGTCCTCAAAGAAGGCCAATTCAAAGAGGTCGCGAAAATCATCAAGGATTTCACGGGATCTTTCACAAAAATTCGGGGAGGCATCTTTATGTGGCCCCTCAGTTTTTACGAAGGTTCTTTCTGAGGTTATCTTATGAGCAGCGCTTTGGCGTTTACGTTGCTTTACGTGATGGCGTTTTTGGGAATTGGCCTTCTCTCTTCTCGCCTCATGAAGCTCATTCATTTTCCTAATGTCACCGGCTATTTGATCTCGGGGATCCTCTTCGGACCGTTTGTGTTGGGCGCGATCGTCGATCAGGGTCTTCAGGCCTCCGACTTTTTGGGTCTTCATGTCTTATTCGGTAGCCCTTTAGTCACAGGGAATCCCACGGTTCCCACTCTCGACATCTCTTGGCTTTCTTCGGTCGCCCTCTCCTTCATCGCCTTCACGATTGGGCAATCCTTCGATAAGAACGCCCTCCGGAAAACGGGGAAGCGCATCCTCATTACGGCGTTCACGGAAGCGCTTGGAGGCAGCCTGATGGTTTTCTTGGGTTTGATGATTGCCCATTTCATCGCCCCCTCCCACTTTCCGTGGCCGATCATCCTCACCCTTTCCGCGATCGCTTCGGCAACCGCCCCGGCCGCGACGGTCTTAGTGATCCGCCAATACAAAGCCCACGGCCGTGTCGTCGATACCCTCCTTCCGGTCGTTGCCCTTGATGATGCGGTGGCCCTAATCCTATTCGCCCTCTTTTTCTCCTTGGCCAAAGCCTTATCTGGGGGGAGCGTGGATGTGTATTCGCTCTTGATCGTTCCTCTAATGGATATCGGTTTATCTTTGCTTCTTGGTTTTGGCCTGGGATGGCTTCTTGTCGGAGCGAACCACTTTTTCAAGAGCCGGAACAATCGGCTGATTGGGATTTTGGCGGTTTTGCTTGGGATCGCGGGGATTTCTTCCTTTCACCTCTTTCCCGCTTCTTCGCCGCTTCAGGAATTCCAAATTTCACCTCTACTGGCCGCGATGATGGTCGGCCGGCCGGTGAGTTTCAAAGTTGAAAAA
>MVZL01000027.1 GCA_002068375.1 Tenericutes bacterium ADurb.BinA155 | reverse complement strand
CTTTTTTATGAACTGTCTAGTTTGACTTGACTAGTTCAATCTTAGGGGCCCATCTTTATTGCAATGAGTCCTATGAGCTCATTAACCTGGTGAAGTTAGCGATGGATTACCAGCTGCCCTATACCGCCTTACGCGATATGATCTACACCCATCCGACCATGAGCGAAGCCTTTAACGATCTCTTCGCTTAAAGAAGAAGAACGCCCAAAGACAAAGGAGAAAGGGATTCCCTTCCTCCTTTTTGTGTCATACTAGACCTATGAATGAGCCGAGTTTAGCCCCCGATGGGATTCACCAAATTCGCGAGATCGCCCCAAAGACCTACCAGATCGATGAAGGCGGAATCGTCAATGTCTATTTGCTCCTTGGCGAAACTTCGGGCCTAGTGATCGACTCGGGGATTGGGGCCGGGGATATCGGTTCGACTTTAAAAAGTCTCACTTCCCTTCCCTTAACCTTGGTCGCGACCCATAAGCACTGCGACCACGTGGGGGGACGGAAGGCGTTCGCTTCGTGCTTGGTGGAACGGCATGATCGGGGCTTCGCCTGCGCGTTCCTCGGCTCCCACTTCGCGGGGAAACTCTTACTGAAACTCGGCCATGTCAAAATGCCCTGGGGCAAATTAAAAGAAAAAGGCAAATTCGTCTATTTCTCCGCGGGGAAGAGTTTTGATCTGGGGGGCCGGGTTATTCGAACTCTCTTGATCCCCGGCCATACCAAAGGCTCCATTGCCTTATTGGACGAGGGGAACCATCTTCTTTTTAGCGGGGATGACGTGAACCCTTATCTTTGGCTTCAGTTACCCCATTCGACGACGTTATCGATATGGCTAATGGGCGCCAAAAAGGTCGAAGAGTTAGCCAAGACCTATACGGTTTATGGCGGCCATAAAAAAGAGCCGATCACCTCTCAAGAAATCAGTGACCTCATCGCTTTAGCGGAGAAGATGTTACTGCTCAAACCCTATCACGTTTATAAGCACCGGATCTTCGAGTTCCCCGCCGGAAGAAACGCCCCAAGAATTCGGATTGGGCCGAAGCAATTCCATTAATCTTTCTTACGATAACGCTGGGTGGGCGAACGGGGAGAAAGCGGGTCGCTGGGAAGCAAATGGCCTTCTTTTAAGGCGGGTTCTAAGAAATGAGAGCGGAAGTAGGAGATGCTCTTTAAGCCTAAGCGAACTTGAAGTTCTTTGGCGGTGTAGTAACGGCCATGAGAAAGGGAAGTCCACCAATGGGCCCGACGAACGGTGACTTTTCTGTGGGCTGAGGTTCCTTTTAAAAGTCGGTCTAAGGTCAAGTCGAACATCGTGAGAATGAAGTGCAAGAAAACGTTCGAATTTCCCGCTTTCTCGCTTTCCGCGATCGCCTGATAATAGTCGGCTTGGTGTTCCCGAATCTGATTCTCGACTGGGAAAGAGTAGAAGAGAGGGTTGCTTTGACCTAAGAGGGCGCTTTGCCAGTAACGGGCCATCCGGCCGTTGCCATCGCTAAAAGGGTGGATGAAGACCAGCTCAAAATGAAAGACGCTGCTGAGGATGAGGGGATGAACCTTGGTTTGGCTCGCCTTGATCCAGGCAAAGAGATCTTGCATCAGACCGTTCACCCGTTCGGGGGGAGGGGCCATGAAAACGCAACGTTCCCCCGAAAAGACGCCTTCGCCGGTATGCCGAAAAGTTCCGGCATCGGAAACGGTATGCTGGGTCATAAGCTGGTGAACTTTAAGGAAGTCTTGGAGCGAAAAGGGATCCACTTTGGCGATGAGATCATAGGCCGCAAGGGCATCCTTTACTTCCCAGATGTCTTTTTGGGGCCCGAGGACGGGGACGCCTTTCACGACATCCTTCACCGCGTCAAGGGTTAACGAATTGGCTTCGATGGCTAAGGAAGAATGAAGGGATTGAAGTTGAACTTCCTTTCGAAGCCGTAACGGGCTGGCCCCAGCCGTGCTGAAATCGACCCGGGTCATTTTCTCGCTGATCGAAGCGATTAAAAGAAACAAGGCGTCATCCAGCGAATAAGGGGGCTCATAGGTGCTCATAATGGAACAATGAAATTATACGATAGCATCGGACTAAAATCCAGTATTACTTAGTCACTTACTTAGTCACTTACTTAGTCACTTTTTATCGCGGAATCCTTCGGCTTCCTCTCCGAAGGCTTCGTTTTCAAAACTCCGTCCCTTCTTTCGTTAACCAAGGGGCTATAATCTCCTTATGGACCAAATGACTTTAGAGAAAATCCGTGCCTTAGTGAAGGCGTCCCGCTCAATCGTCTTTTTAGGTGGGGCTGGGGTTTCAACCGCTTCGGGGATCCCCGATTTCCGTTCGCCCCAAGGGATCTATAACTGCGAGTCCAAATATGGGGTTCCTTATGAGACGATGCTTTCCCATAGTTACTTTGAAGCCCATCCTTCGACGTTCTATGAATTCTATTGGTCCCAGATGGTGAACCTGAAGGCCAAACCGAACTTAGCCCATTTTGCTTTAGCGGACTACGAGAAGCGGGGTCATCGGCTCACGATCATCACCCAAAATATCGATGGGCTTCATCAAGAAGCGGGCTCGAAAGCTGTCCTCGAGGCTCATGGTTCCACCAAACGTTACTACTGCACCGAGTGCGGGGAGCGTTATTCCCTCGATCAAATCCAAAATAGCGGGGTCCCGCATTGTCCCAAGTGCGGGGGCCTTATTAAGCCCGATGTGGTTCTTTATGAAGAGCCACTTGATGAAGAGGTTCTTGGTGCGGCGGTCACCGCGATGGAGCAAGCCGATCTCCTCATCATCGGGGGTACCTCGATGAACGTTTATCCCTGCGCGGGGTTAGTGAACTACTTTGGGGGTCAGCACCAAATCATCATCAACAAAGAAGCGACCCATTACGATCCCTATTGCGAATACGTGATCCCTGAGGATATCGGAAGCGTTCTTTCGGCGATTTTAAAGGAGTGAAGGATTTATGAGCCATGGTTTTAAGCATTTCATCACGATCACGAAGCACCGGCATCAGGTGATCCGCAACGCCGCCCACATGGGGATCTTCTTCCATGCCCTCCGGCACGACCTCACCAAATACGGCTATACCGAGTTCCATTGGTCCAAGCAGTTCTATAACGGCCATTGCTCCCCGGTCCTAGGCGAACGGAAAGCCCACCAGAATTTCTCCTATATCTGCCAGCACCATACCCGCCATAACCCCCATCATTGGGAGTATTGGACCGATTTCTATATGGGGAAATTGGTTCTCTGCACGATGCCCTACAAGTGGGCGGTCGAATACGTGTGCGATATGCTCGCGGCCAGCAAGGTCTACGGAGGCAAAAGTTTCAAAAAGGAGGTACCCGTGCAGTACTTTCGCGACCATTCGAAGCATTATTACATGACGGAAGCGACGAGGCAGTTCATCGATTGGTGCCTCCAAAATTACGCGGAGTCGGAGTGGACCCATCTCCACAAAAAAGAGACGAAAGCGAAGTACCAAGAGATCACGTCCAAGCTTCCGCAGTTTGAGACTTACTCCGAACTTCATCCGACCGAAGATTTGCCCTCCTGCTAGCATCGCGGTATAATGCGGTGTCTTTTCATTAAAAGACAAGGCTCGATTTATGGCTTTCAAAAACAAACTTTTGGTGGTGGGGTGCGGACGCTTAGGCGCCAGCATCGCCAATGACGCCTTCTCCCATGGGGACAACGTGATTGTCCTTGATCCGGATAAGAGTTCTTTTGATCGCTTGAGCGATGTCTTCTCCGGCTACAAAATCACCGCGGACGCGACCGACATCGCCGCCTTAGAAGACGCGATGATCGCTTCGGCCCGGACGATCGTGATCACGACGGGTGACGATAACGTCAACCTTTTCGTGGCCCATGTCGCCGATAAGATCTACCACGTCCCCAATATCTATGTCCGATTCGATGACCCCGATAAGGGCGTCCTGATCAAAGGCTTCAATATCACCCCGATCTATCCGTTCCAGCTCAGCAAAGAGCGTTATCTTTCGCTTCGGAATGCCGCGGAGAAAAAGTAACCATGAAAATCGTGATCGCAAACGGCACCTACGAAGCCGAATTCATCATCAAAATGTTCCACAAGCGGGATAACCAGCTTGTGGTGATTAACGGTTCCAAAGAAGAAGCCGATCTCATTTTGAAACGGGAACATATCCAGGTTTATGTCGGCGAGCCCTGGCGGAATTTCGTCCTCCAAGAGAGCAACGCCCACGATGCCGATATTTTCATTTCCCTCTGTGAGCACGATAGCGATAACTACGCCTCGTGCCTCTTGGCCAAGAAATGCTTCGGGGCCAAAAAGTGCATCTGCGTGGTCAATAACCCCACGAACGTCGACCTCTATAAGAGCTTAGGGATCGATTCGGTCATTTCTTCGACCTACCTCTTAGGCCAATCGGTCAAGAGCGAGTCGACGGTGGAAGACCTGATGAAGACCCTGTCGCTAGAAAACAACAAGATCGTGATCGTGGAAGCGGTCATCCTTTCGAAGTTCAAGATCGCCGGGAAGAAACTGATGAACATCGCCTTCCCGAAATACGCTTCGATCTCCTGCATTTACCGCAATGGCGAAGTCGTGATCCCCAACGGCCAAGTCGATATCCGAACCAAAGATAAACTCTTGATTACCTGCGCCCCCGAAGACCAGAACAAAGTGATGGCCTTCATCGAGCAGGAGAAGTAGGGGTAAGCCGATGAAAAATAAGCTTACCTCCAAACGCGATGGCCTTTCGAAACTTCCGGAAACCCCAGTGGTGGTGAAGCCCCTTTATATCGCGCCTAAAAAGACCAGGGTCGCTAACGGCTATAAGCTGATCTTTGGTTACTTAGGGATCTTTATGGCCTTAATCGGGGTCATCACGCTGATTCCGCTTCTCATGATCGCCTTCTATTGGAAGGAATGGACCTGCTGGGCCGATTTCGTGATCCCGGGCGGCAGCGCGATTTTCCTTGGCCTCGCCCTCTATTTCATCTTCTTGTTCCACGCCGAAAAAGCGAAGCTCGAGAAGCATCAAGACTCGGTCCTATTGGTCGCGATTTGGTTATTTGCGGTGGCCCTAGGCGCCTTCCCTTTCTTCCTCATGGGCAAAGTCGATGGAGCGGGCCATACCTACAGCTACACCGAAGCCTTCTTCGAAAGCACTTCGGGTTATGCGACGACCGGATTCACCATCTTCAAGGATGTCCTCGATGGGGCGAGCGCTTTTTCGAGTAGCAGCGAAACCTTCACCCCGTTCTGCCCCCATATTTTCTTGTTCTATCGGAGCTTCACCCAGTTTATCGGCGGGGTTGGCCTCGTCCTCATCGTCGCTTCCGTCATTTCCGACCGCTACGGCATGAAGCTTAATTACGCGGAAGGCCATAACGACAAACTGCTCCCGAACTTAGGCAAATCCGCCAAGATCATCCTTTCGATTTACACCGCCTATATTTTGTTAGGGACTTTGGCCTTATGGCTCTTCGGGATGGACTGGTTCGATGCCCTGAACCACAGCATCGCCGCCCTCGCGACGGGCGGTTTCTCGACCCGGAGCACCTCGATCACTTATTTCATCGACGCCTCTTATGTCGGCAATGGAATCCTGCCCTATAACCAATGGGGCATGGAGATCACGATGTGCGTCCTCATGCTTTTAGGCGCGACCAGCTTCGTGCTCCACCTGAATCTCATCCGCTTCAAATGGAAGAAGTTCTTCCGCGATTGCGAAGTCCGCTTCGCCGCCATCTTCTTGGTGATCGTGACGCTTCTTATGGCGGTCGGGATCATGACGGGGATGGAAGATAATAACGGGGCGATCATCGGGACCAACTATGACTTTGGAACCGCCCTCCATTACGCCGCGTTCCAGACGATCAGCTGCCTCACGACCACCGGCTTTAGCAACGTCGCCTATATCGTCCACTTAGGGAGCGCTGCCTTCTTCCTTAGCGTCATTTGCATGATCATCGGCGAGTTCCCGCGCGAGTTCGACGCGGTCGCGGCGCTGCCCGGCATCGGACGCTCGACCGCGGGCGCGATTAAGCAATACCGGATCATTTTGATCAGCAAAGAGATCCATTGGGATTTCAAATACCGCTTCGCCCCTTCGCGGATGCTTTATCCTCACCTCATCACGAGAGCGGGGGAAACCAAAGAGGTCGAAGTCGGCGAATACAAGGACGCTTCCCTCTACGCCTTATTCTATTTAGGGGTTTTGGCGGTCGGCTCCTTAGCGCTTTCTTTCTTCCCGGGCTATAACTTCCAGGAAGGGATCTACGAATTCGCTTCCGGGCTATCGGGCACCGGCAACACCATCGTCGATTTCTACGCGTATAAGGCCACCTATAGCTTATTCGCCTACGATTCGACTTTGTGGATCCTCTCGATCGCGATGTTCATCGGGCGTCTAGAAATCACCCCAGTCTACTTCGCGCTCTACCGGACCATCCGGGACATCGCCCATAAGGAAACGGTGTAAACTATTTATTTAGGAAGTCTTTCCCCAAGGAGGAATGGAAAATATGTTAATCGATGACATCAAAAAAGCGAATATCGAAGCGATGAAGGCCCATGACGCGAACAAGCGGGCTTCCCTTTCGATCGTGATCTCCCGTTATCAGGAACTCGCGACCAATGGGAGCGGGAAGAAAGTGGAAGACGCGGACGTCCTCCATATCATCCAGAAGGTTTCAAAAGAGCTCGATGAAGAAAAGGATGGCTACGTGAAGGCGGGCCGGGCTGAGCAAGCGGCGGCGATCGATCTCCAGAAAGCGGCGATCGAGTCGTTCCTTCCGAAGATGCTTAGCGAAGACGAGATCCGCAAGATCATCGCGACCCTCCCCGATAAAGCGATGCCGGTCGTGATGAAATACTTCAAAGCGAATTATGACGGCCAGGTCGATATGGGGCTCGTGAGCAAGATCGCCCGCGGGGCTTAATCGCGATCGAAATTAAGGGCTCAACTACGGGTTGGGCCTTTTTTCTTCCCTTTTAGGGTATACTTCCCTTATGAAAGCTTTACTCATTATCCTCGTGGTCGACCTCTACGCCGCCTACGCCTCGATCTTCGGTTCGACCTTAGTGACGACGATTAACCCCGCCCTGACCGATCCCGACAATATCGGGGGCTGGATGTGGATGGGCTTTGTTTTCGCCGCGGTCCCCTTAGAGATCGCGATCTTAGTCCTTTCGATCATCTCCGGGTTCAAAGAAAAGCCCTGTCCCTATCACTTCATCGGGATCATCAAACTGATTCTGATCCCTTTCTACCTCGTCAATTTCGTGATGTGCATCTTGGTGGCGCTTCTCATGATTCATCCCTTGCTTTTCCTCGCCTGGCCCTTCGTCGTGGCCATCATGATTGGCCTCACCTATTTTTCGATGCTCGCCACTAGCGGCCCCGATATCGCCTACCTGATCCGTTCCCTCATCCTTAAAAAGGAAAGTCTCGGAGGAACTTTGCCCCATATCATCCTCCAATTCGTCTTCGTGGCCGATGTCGTTTCGGCGACGATCCTTTTAGCGAAAGCCTCGATTGAAGAGAAGGAAAAGAAGGCCGAAGGAAAAGCGGTGGAGCCGACCGACGCCTAAGAAAAGGCCCTTTCGCGTATTCTCTCTTGTTTTGGTGACCTCGAGGGGGCTATAATCAACCCCGCTAGGGATGTAGTTCAGTGGTAGAACAGAGGTCTCCAAAACCTTTGATGAGGGTTCGATTCCTTCCATCCCTGCCAAATGAGTTATCTCCGAACGCTTTGCGTCCCTAAGCAAGGATTCGTCGTAACGATCAATCTCGATGACTTCCAAAAGGCCTTCGAGAAGCCAAGATCAGCCGGCTCGAAATGAGCCGGCTTTCTTTTGGTCATCGTTAGGATCCATCGCGTTAATCCTCATTTTGTAACGTGTTCGTTTCCGCTTTCCACTCCTCCGATAATGAAAAGTGGAAATTAATTAACTCTAAAAGCCAGAAAAAGTGACAATTAATCGCAAAAAGAAAGCTGTTTGGTCCCCTTTGCTTATCCTAGGTTTACCCAAACACTTAAATGAAAGTAACCCAAACACTTAAAAATATTTAACCCAAACACTTAAATTGTTATAATAAATTCAATCGGGGATAACAGGAATGGAAAAAAAGATTGTCAGCTATATCGACTCTGGTCGCGAAGTAACCGTAAATTACATTCCCCGCCTCATCGACAAACAAATTGCGGATGAGTTGGAATCTTTTAGTGCTGTGCTCTTGCGGGGACCGAAATGGTGTGGCAAGACCACGACTGCCGCCTCGCTCACGAAAAGCTGGATTTTCCTTTCGCGCAAAGCGATGAAAGAAACCTATGATGGCTATTTGGTTCGGCCCCAGCTTTTTCTTGAGGGGGCAAAGCCCCGCTTGCTCGATGAGTGGCAGACCTACCCTCTTCTTTGGGATTTGGTGAAAGACGAGTCCGATATCGTCAATAAACCCGGGCTCTTCATCTTGACGGGATCTTATTCCCCGAAGCCAGGAGAAACCAATCACACCGGGTCCATGCGCATTCAACGCCTCAGTATGACGACGCTGAGTCTTTATGAGAAAGGCCTCTCGACTGGGGAAGCCTCTTTGTCGGCGATGCTCCGGGGGGAGGACATCCGGGGAAAGAATTCGCTTTCGTTTGAACAAGTCACCGATCTGATGGTCGAAGGAGGCTTTCCGGCCGCCCTCGAAAGGCCGAGCAAAGACAAGAACGCTTTCGGGAAGGCCGCTTTGAATTCCATTTGCGAAACGGACATTCAGGAAGCGACTGGCAAAAAGCTGAGATCCCAGGTCACTCGGGCTATTCTGCGTTCTTTTGCTCGAATGATTTCACAATACCCGGCCAACGCGACGATTATCGAAGACGTCAGACAAAACGAAGCGTTGTCCGAGCCGACATTCTATGAATATTACGATGGCTTGCTTCGACTGAGCGCCATTGAAGAGGTTGAGGCCTGGAGCCCTCCGATTCGAAGCCGCGACAATCTCCGGATGGCCCCCAAGAGGGAGTTCAGCGATGTCTCCGTGGCAATCGCCGCTTTGGGGCTCAGCGCAGACGATCTCAACAAAGACCCGCATACTCGGGGGTATTTCTTTGAGAATTTCGTTGGGCACGATCTTTTCGTTTACGCCAACTACCTAGGAGCAAAATTAGGACAGTACCACGACAAGGATGGGTTGGAAATTGATTTCACCCTTCATTTTCCTAATGGCGATTATGGCCTCGTCGAAGTCAAACAAGGAGAAAACGAACTTCCCTCAGCGTTCAAGACGCTGAATTGTTTCGATGCTTTGGTCGATTCCTATAATCGAAAACATCCGAATTCTCCGATGAGAAAGCCGGCTTTCAAATTGGTCGTCACGGGCGATTCGCCTTACGCTTTGAAAAGGGAGAATGGAATTTATGTTGCCCCGATCTCCCTTTTGGGCTTCTGAAATAGGGGGGACTCTGGACGGTTAAGGCGAAGATTTCTTCTAACAAGTGACCGTTTCTAATCGGATAAAAACATGTTACTTATTTCGTGATTTTTTGAATTTGTAACACATTTTTGACTTTTTTCGACGCCCATCCGAACACTTCGAAAGGATGAAGGGCTGGTTTAAACGGCAAGGCTAAAAGCCGTTTTTGATGAATTATCGTTCCTCATTTCACAAAAACGTCAAATCAGGAACGTAAAAGGCGCCTTTTTCCTGAAAAAGGTGTTCGCCTAGAAACCGACATGCCCTGCCAAATGAGTTATCTCCGAACGCTTTGCGTCCCTAAGCAAGGATTCGTCGCAACGATCAATCTCGATGAGGTCCAAAAGGCCTTCGAGAAACCAAGATCAGCCGGATCAACTTAGAATTTGTAAAGATTCGTCAACAACATGCTGACGAATCTTATCAAAAGATAAAAGCAATGTTTCAAAACGATCAAAACAATTTAAAGACAAACGTATTTTACAAGCCTAACCTTGCTTGAAAAGCAATCGGTTTCAGAGGGATTGAGGGCTGCTTTGCCGTCATAATCTCAACCTAGAATCCATTCTGTTTCCGATTTTAGGTTTTGCTTCCTCTTGCCTATTTCCTTCCCCTCTTTATAATTCAAAAAGGCAATCATCATGGCGGAAATCAACTACCCTTCGAATTATCAAAGCCTTCTATCGATCAAGCAAACCCAATTCGCCATCAAGGCGATCAAAGATTCCTTTCAGGCGGCCTTGGCAAAAGCCCTTAATCTTCATCGCGTGAGCGCTCCTTTATTCGTCGATGCGAGCAGTGGCCTTAACGATAACCTCAATGGGGTGGAACGCCCGGTCTCCTTCGATATCAAAGACGCCAAAGGCCAAACCGGCGAAGTCGTCCAAAGCTTAGCCAAATGGAAACGCTACGCCTTAGGCCGTTATCATTTCGACGTCCATGAAGGCCTCTACACCGATATGAACGCGATCCGGCGGGATGAAGACCAGGACGCGATCCATTCGATCTATGTGGATCAATGGGACTGGGAAAAGATCATTTTGCCCGAAGAAAGAACGATCGCTTATCTCGAAGAAACGGTCCGGCTGATCTATCAGGCTTTAAAAGAAACCGAAGCCGCCCTTCAAAAGGACTATCCGGTCCTCACTCCCCTTCTCCCGCCTGAGATTTTCTTTATCGATGCTGAAACTCTACGAAAACTCTACCCGAATCTCTCGCCAAAGGAGAGGGAATACGCGATCTGCCAAAAGAAGAAAGCGGTCTTCATTGAACGGATCGGCGGAGCCTTAGGC